>CAMZAC010000010.1 GCA_947304085.1 uncultured Alphaproteobacteria bacterium | reverse complement strand
TCTGCGTCAAATGCACCCGCTGATGAAGTAATAACATGCGACGATGGTTCTGCTCCGGATGCGAACGGTTGTTGTGCAGGTGAAACTTATACAGATATGGGCGAACAAGGATTTAATTGTTGTCCTGATTCTGGTGGCGATTGTTTTCCGCCAATAATTGTAGAATAAAAGAAATCCGCGAAAGCGGATTTTTTTATAAAACCACATAAAATATCGATTCGATTCACAATATACAAAAAAACTGTTTCGAATCGGTTTTTCGATTCGGTTTTCTATTTATAGTTGTATCAATTTACACAATTCAATTTTTATTCTAGATTTTATTGCATTAAAAAACAATGCGATAACTATAAATAACTTAACAAAAGGAGAAAATAAAATGCTAAACACATTATATGATAATACCGAAAACATTGCAGAACGTTTTCAAAATGCCGAACAATTGTGGTTTTGGTTTGTATATTCTAAATCTGCACAAAACGGTTTTGTTCATAATTATACAGGGACCCGGCGACCGTGTGAATTATTAGATGTAGAAACTTTGATTACAAAATTATATTTGTCTGGAAAATTATCTGATGAACAGTTAAATGTTATGAAAAAATTTGGGGATAAAAGACGCGCTCCACATCAATATATTTATTCCGAAAATAAATCTGCTGGTTTATGGAAAAACGCAATGGAAATTTTAGAAAATGCCGCCCGCACAAAAGGTTGGCTTATAGACTAATATATGTTGATTATCTGGTTTATGGATTGAGGGAATAAATCAGAACATTACAAAATATCAGGATTAATTATGGTATATATCGGCTTTTCAACAAAAACACATAAAACTTCTGCACGAATTTTGTGCAAAACTTTTCGACATGTTGCACCAGTATTAATACAGAATAGCAAGTGTGTGATATATCAATTTGTTAATATGAATAAAGTTGTTATGATCTCTATAAAAATTACAGATTTAAATATCTTAGTGCACTATGGTTGGAAATTTATTCAATATGATTGTAAATTCACCCCAGAACACGCATTAAAATCAAAACCTATAACTTGCGTTCAGTTTGCAAAACGCGCATGTGGAATCAGAAATATAAAAATACAGACTCCTGATGCTTTGTTAAAATTTATCAAATAAAAAAATGCCCGAACGGGCATTTTTTTATTTGCTTGTTTTCTTTATCACATACATTTGGAATATACTGAACACATTTGACATAGTCCAATATAACACCAAACCAGCAGGCATCCATGCAAACATTACTGTAAACAATATTGGCATCCATTTCATGGCTTTTTGCGTTGATGCCATTGCATCATTCCCAGTTGTTTTGGTTTTCGGGCTTTGCAAATATTGTTGCAACATCATTGTTGCCCCCATTAAAATTGGCAATATGAAATACGGATCCATAGCAGCCAAATCAGATATCCACAAAAACTTTGCGCTGCGCATTGGAACAGATATTAATAATGCCTTATACAATGCAAAGAATATTGGTATTTGTATCAGCATTGGCAAACAACCTGACATTGGTGAAGTTTTATGCGTTTGATAAACCTTCATCATTTCCATTTGCAAACGAGCTTTGTCATTTGCATACAGTTTCTGGACACGTTGTAATTCTGGCTGCATTTGTTGCATTTTCATCGTAGAAACATAAGATTTACGTGTCAAAGGCCACATTAATAATCTTAAAATCAATGTCATCAAAATAATAGCGATACCATAATTACCAACTATCGCAAACAGCCAATTTATCATCCATAACATTGGTTGTGCAAAAAACCAAAACCAACCATAATCCATTGTTTTTGATAAATTTGGAATATTCTCGGAAGCCCCATCTAATACTTTACCAATACGTGGTCCTGCAAAAATATATGTGTCAATTGTTGCAGTTTGACCTGCCCCAATTTTCACAGGTGCAACATTGCTGTCTGCAAAATAAGAATCACCACTTTTTTTCAAACTGATTGTTTGATCATTTGCGTCCACAGAAACTATTGTTTCCCAATATTGTTCTGCAAAACCAAAATACCCTCGCACAGTTGAATATGCATAAGGCTTTTTATCTAATTTCATCCAATTCGCATAATCAAGATTTGAATTTGCATAAACAACACCACCTGTTTCAACTGCTGCGGATGCTTTGTTTGCCGCCCCGCGCACAACACGTGCATATGGCGCAACATTAATTTCTTTGATTGAACTATTTTTAATTGTATCTGATACCCTGATTACATAATCTGCAATTGAAACATTACGATTAAATTTGATTTTGGAATTATTGTTCCATACCATACCATTATTTGAATCAATATTCCATTTTGTGTTTATGTTTGGAGTTTGTGTATCAGCAGACACAAAACCAATTTCAATAAAATCTGTTTCACCGTCTATCAAAGAAACATTTTCTGTATTTGTTGCAGATTTACGATGTTCTTTCAAAGAAACATTTGAAAAACGTAAGCCTTGAATATTTACAGATAATTTATCAGAATCCAGTTTGTTGATGGCAGCTGATGATTTTTCAACCGCAACGGTGGTCAAAGTCTCTGGTGCTACATTTTTTTTGTTAATAAACATACCAGATATCCACCAAGCAAGGAATATTATTACCAACCAACTAAAAAAGCCCATAGACTTAGACTGCTTTTTTTCTGAACGCATCGCGTTCCATTGGTTAAAACCACTATTATTATTTAAATACTGAACCATTTATTTTTCCTTTATGCTTTTAGTATTCCTGAGACAACGTCTTCTGTGCACAAACAAATTTATCAAATACAGCAAGACACCAAAAGTTATGAATATATCCCCAATATTAAATATCGCAGGGAATCGCCATATTCCGCCAATGTGCCATTGTATAAAATCTGCAACAGCGCCAAAACGAATTCTATCAACTAAATTACCCAACGCCCCCCCAACAATCATCGCAATTGATAAACGTTCGTATGTATAAGAGCGTTTAAATAAATAATATAATAAATACGCGATAATAATCGCTGTTGCACAACAAATTAAAACAGGCATCGTTGAATTAAACGCAGAAAATGATATTCCGCGATTCCAAACAAACATTATATTAAACAAATTGGACAGACCATAATCACCACCAAATATGTATTTCCAAGAAACAAAAATACCTTCTACATGACATTTAGCACATACTTTGTTTGCATCATAAACCATATCCCCGTATTTTGTAGCCAACAAACTTAACAACCAAGCCTTTGAAAAAAAATCTGCACAAAAAACGGCCAATATAACTGCTATATATTTAACAAAACGTTTCATTATTCACCTTCAATTTTTAGCAATATAGCAATTACACACCATAAAATCAAATATAATAATCTACTTTGTATCTATTGGCTGTTTTACATTTGCATAATTATTGGCACGCAAATTATCCATCAATGTACTTATCTTGGTATGTGACAAACCAAGCCCAGCCATCAAATTACTACCTAAAATAAATGATGATTCTATGATTTCAGGCATAGCAGAGTTGACCCCCATTCGAATCAAATCATTTGCAGATTTAAGATTATGTGCACGCGCAAATATTTTTATCCTTGGGGACATAGAACGCAAGGTTTCTACAATATCACGAGCAATTGATTCATTGTTTAATGCTATTACGACAGCGCGAGTTTTGGTTGGTTTAAAACCAGCCGCTAATAAAATAGCTTTCTTTTTAGAATCGCCATAAATCACATTATAACCAGATTCACGCGCCATAATAACTTCGTCCACATTTGAATCTATTGCAACATACGGTATTTGTGCGTTTTCCAGCATCTGAGCAATTATTTGCCCCATACGCCCAAACCCAGAAATTATAACCACAGGCGATTCTTGTATCATGGATTCTGATAATTTCTTATCTGATTTTCCTGTAAAGATTTTACCGTGTTTTAATAACCAATCGTAAATAAACAAAAGGATAGGTGTGACCATTATCGAGACAATAATAATAGCTGTTAAAATTTCTTGATGTTCTGCAGGAATTACGTTAATACCATTAGTTTTCATCGTTTGTAAAATCAACAAACCAAATTCTCCGCCTTGTGCCAATATCAATGACATCAATGTTGCTTCCTTGGCAGAAACATGTCGAACGCGCGCAACAATATACAACGCAAAAAACTTTATTAAAACTAAGCTGACTACACCAATTAAAACAAAACTTAAATGATTTGTTAAAAACGGTATATCCAATCCCATTCCCAAAACTATAAAAAAGAAAGCTAAAAATAATGTGGCATATGGTTCTATGGAAGCGTTTACCTGGTGTCTATAAACCGTTTCAGACATCAACATACCTGCCAAAAATGCACCAAGCGCAGGTGGCATGCCAATTTTTTGCAAAACCAATGCCCAAACCACAATGTTGACCATTATTGCTAAAACAAAAGCTTCTTGGGACTTGATTTTTGATACAACATGCATTAACGGATTGATGATAAATTTAGAAACAATTATGACCCCAAAAATTAAACCCAAAGACATTACCAAAATATCAATCGCGGTTGCGCCTAAATTAATTGATTTTCCTGTCATAACTGGCAACATTGCTAGTAAAGGGATGGATAATAAATCTTGGAATAATAAAATCGAAAAAGTTTGACGCCCCATATTTGTTTGTAATTGATTTTTTTCAATCAAAATTTGCAAATCTTCAGATGTACTGGACATTGCAAGAATCAAAGCAACCATTATTGTTCCAATCAAAGACCATGATGTTATTCCAACCAATAATGGAAACAACATAACCGCAACCATTAAAACTTGAGATGCGCCAAGGCCAAAAATTGTTCTGCGTAATTGCCACAGACGTTTCATGTTGATTTGCAAACCAATATTGAACCACAAAAACATAATTCCCAAATCACCCAGAAAAGTCCAAGTTCCAGATAATTCAAACAACCCAAACACATGCTGTCCTGCCAAAATACCAGTTAACAAAAATGCTAACAATGTTCCCATTTTAAATAAACGCATAAAAAACACAGCCCCAAACGCTATCGCAAAAAATATAACTGTTGATAATGGCATTGCTTCTCTCTCCGTTGTTATTATGTTTATATTATAACAAATTTATATCTATATTACCCGATATTTTTAAAAACATTTCTGGCAATAAATCTTCTGCGCGTTCTGTGCCAGATAACCCATAATCTGCCCAATTCGTTTTTATTATTCCGCGTATCATTTTACGTCTTTGACCGAATAATTTAGCAGTCAGTTTTTCTAATTTTGAAATATCATCTATCAATTTAATTTTATTTTTATTTGGTATAATTTGTACAACTGCAGATTGCACCTTTGGCTTTGGCACAAAAGCGGTATTTGGAACATCAAATAAAATCTTGGTATCTGAAATTAAATTCGCCAACACAGATAAACGCCCATATTGTTTGTTTCCTGGTTTTGCAACGACACGTTCTGCAACTTCCTTTTGGAACATTAATGTCAAAGATTTTATCTTTTTACCCTGTGCAATTTCATGCAACCAATTTATCACTAATTCTGTTCCAATATTATATGGTAAGTTAGAACATATTGCATAACCATCTTTTTCTAAATTTTTTAAATCTGTTTTTAATGCGTCCCCAAAAATGACTTCTAACCGTCCATCTGATGCGTCAATAATTTTTGATAAAATAGGTTCTGTTGTTTTATCTTTTTCAATAGCAATAACATGTTTTGCATCTGCAATCAAAAGCGCACGCGTTAAACCTGCTGGCCCAGGACCAACCTCAACCACAATTGTATTTTTTATATCAGGCACCGAACGCGCAATGCGGCCAGTTAAATTCAAATCAAACAAAAAATTCTGACCAAATTGTTTCTTTGGTTCCAGCCCTGATTCACGCATCATTTCAGATACAGGTGGCAAAGATTCAATTTTATTTCTCATAATTTCTTGCGTCCCCCAAAAGCCAAAGTCAATGTTCCATCATCTATATAATCTAAATCGCCACCCAATGGAACACCAGAAGCCAATTCTGAAAATTCAACCCCACTATTACCAATCACAGATATTATATATTGTTGCGTGGTTTTACCTTCTACTGTATTTGGCAACGCGAAAATTATTTCAGATATTTTTTCAGATTTAACGCGATTTGGAATTGTTGCAATATTCAAATCATCAGGAGTCACCCCAGAAACCCCAGACAAATTTCCACCTAACACATGATAACGACCATGAAACACACCAGACTTTTCCAAAACAACAACATCTGATAAATCACGAACTATGCATAATTGCCCATTTTGACGTGTCATATCGGAACAATATTCACAAACATCTTGATCTGATAAAACACCACAATTTTGGCACGGGTGTATCGTATTTGCAGCATCCATCAATGCAGACGCCAAAGATTCTGCCTTGCCAGATTTATCCTGCAACAAAGCCAAAACTATACGCGTTGCAGCACGCGTTCCGACACGTGGCAACTTTGCAAATTGTTTAACAAGTTTTTCTATCTTTATATTCATTTGTTTATACTTTAATGAAATATATAACAATCTATACCATGATTGGAAGCGATATTTTTAGCATTTTGCGCTGCACTTTCTGACAAGCCATTTATACGAACACGATATAAACCGCTATCATTTTTTTCGATATTTGCATTTAACCCTGTTGTATTTTTCACACGTTTAGCCTGATTTGTTGCAGAATCATACGATGAAAACGCACCGCACTGAACACCAGCGGAACCAGCAGAATATGTCTTTGTGCCACTTTGACCAGACGAATATTCCGTATTATGCTTTGGTGCATCCTGGGCATATTTAGCCACTGGATTATTCGCGTTTGCTGCAACAGTATGCGTATTATTTTGATAATCATAATTTGAAACATTTTGCCCAATTTTATTAAAGCCCAAGTTCAACATTTTTGTTGCAACATTTGCGCGAACATCTTTGTTTTCTGCACCTAAAACAACCGCGATTAAATGTCGATTATTGCGTTTTGCAGTTGCAACCAATGAATATCTGGATTTATTTGTAAACCCCGTTTTCATGCCATCACAACCCGGATAATCAGCCAACAACCTGTTTCCGTTTGTATAAGTTTTACCATTATAAGTCCAAGATTTTATTCCAAAATATTTCCAATACTGAGGAAAATGTTTATATACCGCCATAGACAACAAAGCAATATCACGCGCAGTCGACATATGGTCATCATTTGGCAGACCAGATGAATTCTCGAAATTTGTTTGCTGTAAACCGATTTCATTTGCAACACGCGTCATCAAATTCGCAAAGTTGCCCTCTTTTCCACCCTGCAGATTTTCAGCCAACACACGCGCAACATCGTTTGCAGAATGCACAGCAACCGCCTTTATTGCATCTTCCACAGATATTTTACTGCCCGCATTTAACCCCAATTTAACAGGTTGCGCATTTGCGGCAGATTGTGAAACGATTAAATAGTCGTCCAATCGCAAACGTTTATGTTCCAGCGCATCAAACGTCAAATACAAAGTCATTATTTTTGTTAGACTGGCTGGATAATTTAATTGATTTGCGTTTTCTTGGTATAAAACCTGACCAGAATCTATATCTGCAACCAATACAGCACGATATTCTTTGGCGTTTACAACACCAAAAAATGCGAATATCCCAACGATAAATGGCAAAACTCTCTTCATAATCAAAATCATAGTAAAATTACTATTATTCGGTCAATAACAAAAAACATTTTGATTTATATTTTAATCAAGTGTACGCAAACTGATTTTCTCTTCGTCTACGATAACCAATTTGCCTGTACGAACACCAAACTGGGCCACCGCGCCAAACGCATCGCGTTGCCCGAATAAATACCTGTCGCAAACTGGGAACACGCCGCGCGATAAACACAATTGATTTGCAATTACTTCATCATTACATACTGCGATAATTGGCATATCAGGACGGCGACAAGAAATTTGAACCGCTGCATCTGTATTGCGTGCAAAAACAACTATGGCGGCAGCTTTATTCAAATACGCCATAGACGACACAGACCGCGACCAATCGTTATCAGGTGTATTTTCAATATTGCACCAATCATATGGATGTTCGATTGAATCATTGTCTGAATAAGTCAATATCTTATCCATTTTTTCTATGACATTTACTGGGTCATCGCCAATTGTGGTTTCTTCGGATGTCATTGTTGAATCAGCCCTTAAATATGCTGCGTTTGCAACATCAGAAATTTCTGCACGTGTCGGAAAATCAGAATGCACCATTGACGACAACATTTGTGTTGCCACAATCGCAGGGCGATTTAATTTGCGACATTCGCGCAAGATATAACGTGATACTGCTGGCACTTGCTCAAAAGGCAATTCCACAGCCAAATCACCACGTGCAATCATAATTCCATCCGCTGCATTAGCGATATCTATTATTCTTTTCACTGCATTTGGACGTTCAATTTTAGCGATTATTTTTATTGGATGTGAAGTCCGTTCGGTTATAAAATCACGGACAATAGAGATATCTTCTGCGCGTTGAACAAAAGACACTGCGATATAGTCTGGATTTTTTGTTATCGCATATTCCAAATCTTTGCGGTCTTTGTCTGTTAAAATAGCTGTATCAATATCTGTATCTGGCAAATTGAAACCGCGCCTTGACCAAATTTCATCGCCATGCATTACAGTCGTTTCAACTGCATCATCAAATACAGCATCAACACGCAATTCAATTTTACCGTCATTTAATAAAATTCTGTCACCAACATTTAATGAATGAATTACGTTTAGATTGGGTAATTGAACACGTGTTTCATCACCAGGTGTTTCATCAGAATCCAATGTAAATTTCTGACCAATTCTTAACGCATAATGTTTTTCGGATTTAAAATCGCCAATTCTATGTTTGGGCCCCTGTATATCAACCATTATCGCCACAGGAACACCAATATTTTGTGCCACAGAACGTATCATATCTATTTTTGCACCTTGAACATCGCCTGTGTCATGGCTGAAATTCAGGCGACAAACACTGACACCAGCCCGTATCATACGGGTCAATGTATCTATGTTTTCGCAACTTGGGCCTATTGAAGCGGTTATTTTGGTAAATCTAATCATGTCTGTCTCCCATTACAAACACGCATTAAAATTATTTGATTTTTATAATCTATAGTTTATCATATATCACATAGTAAAAACAAGGGGAAGAATATGAAAAACGCAAATCATGGTTCTTTTGATAACGCTCAGTTAACCAGCATTATTGAACGTATTGAAAAATTAAACGAAGATTCTGCTGCTATCGCTGCAGATATCAAGGAAGTTTATAACGAAGCTAAATCTGCAGGATACGACCCAAAATATATTCGTCAAATGATACGTTTAAGAAAACTGGACCCAGATGAATTGGACGAAGCAGACGAACTGACAAAAATGTATCGTGATGCTTTGGGGTTATAAATGAAAAAATTCACGAAACGTGTTGAAGATTTTGTATGTGCCAATTGTGGCGCAAAAGTTTCGGGCAATGGATACACAAACCATTGCCCGAAATGTTTATATTCACGACATGTTGATAATAATCCAGGCGACAGATTGTCAAATTGTGGCGGTATGATGCGCCCAATTTCTGTTGAAACAATCAAAGATGGTTTTATAATTACACATAAATGTGAAAAATGCGGTAAAACAATACGGCAACATTCCGCACCTGATGACGATGTTAATACAATTATATCTGTATCATCAAATCCAGATTTTATTTTTGGGAAATAATCGCTTGTTGTTTGACCAAAAAATTGACATTTGTTTTTTTTATGATACAAATTAACTGATTTAAACAAAAGGATTAAATATGGCAGAATGGAATGATAATTGGAGTGACGACAGTGTATTTTACCGCAGCAGTAAAAAGTGCAACGATTTTAAACAAAATGGGTTAAATGCACTTGCTGAAATAAAATCAGAACCATGTGCAAAAGCAACATCATTTAGCATGTTGAAAAAATCTATTGCTGATTTGGTTAATGTTGTTTTAACCGCAGAAAAATCTCTTGCAAAGTAGAATATTTACATAAACAAAAAAACCTGTAAATTACAGGTTTTTTTGTTGTCCTTTGCTATTAACGGTTAAAACCTTTTAATTTGTCCGCAATTTTAGCTACCAAAGATTTATTCAAAGGCTTTGGTGTTTTTGCCATAGCTTCTTCGATTATTTTTTCTTTATCGGATGTATTCCAACCAGTTCTGCTATAATATGCAACATCATAACCTCTGTTGTCTTTTGCATAGATATCTGCACCAGCATCAATCAACACTTGCATTTGTTTTGCTGTTTTAGCCCACATCAATGCTGTTTTTTCTTCTTTGTCTTTGGCATTAACATTTGCACCGGCAGCAATCAACACTTTCATTTGTTCCGCTGTAGCATGCATCAATGGTGTTTCACCTTCTTTGTCTTCGGCATTAACATCTGCACCAGCATCAATCAGCATTTTTATTTTCTGCATTGCTGTTTGTCTTTCATACAGTGCATAATGCAATGCTGTGCGACCATATTCATCCTTTGCGTTAACATCTGCACCAGCATCAATCAGCATTTTCATCTGTTCCACAGTGCTTGGATATCTTGCTGCTTTTTCACTATATGCTTCTTCTGGTGTTTTTCTTAAACCACACGCAAGAAAGAAACCAGTATTATACATATGTTCACAACAAGTTTTCAATGCTGTACCTTTATGTTTGTTTTTTGCATTAACATCTGCACCAGCTGTAATCAACAATTTTGTTTGTTCTGCTGTGTAGGCATTCATCAATGCTGTATATCCATAGTCATCTTTTGCATTGACATTTGCACCAGCATCAATCAACAATTTTGTTTGTTCTGCTGTTTTTGCTTCCATCAATGCTGTACGACCACCAACTTCAATTGATATCAATGGTGCATAATTACCTTTGTCTTTTGCATTAACATCTGCACCAGCATCAATCAACAATTTTGTTTGTTCTGCTGTTTGTGCTTTCATCAATGCTGTACGACCATACCAGTCTTTTGCATTAACATCTGCACCGGCAGCAATCAGACGTTTTGTTTCTTCTGCTGTTTTGGCATTTATTAATTCTAAATCAATTCCAGTTGCATGTTTTTCTGGTGCAGCTTTGGCATTGCCTTTGCCACCAACTAAGTTTTTCAATTT
>CAMZAC010000009.1 GCA_947304085.1 uncultured Alphaproteobacteria bacterium | reverse complement strand
CAATCCATTTAATTTGCATAGACGTTGGTTGATAAAACATTGTCAAGTATGGAAAAATATGTATCGGCGTGATTTAATCAAAGATATTAAATTTATAAATGGTATTTTATTTGAAGATTTTCCTTGGTGGTGTGAAGTGTTGTTGAAAAAACCACGTACAACAATTGTGAATTTACCACTATATTTTTATCGTCCGAATTTTAATGGTATAGTATTGTCTGCAAAACAGATCAAGATAATGGAATCATTGTTCGTTGGTTTGGATTATATTTTTAAAAAATATAAACAATCAGCAAACGATTATCAGATGAAAAAATGGTCTGAAAATTTTCTGTGGTTTTTTATTGCGCGTGCTTATGATAAAACACAATATTTAAATACAAATGCAGAATTTAAAGTTGCACGGGATGGTTTTGCTAAATTGGCAAAGCTTGGTGTTTTTGATAATGTTCCAAACGAGTGGCGTAAGTTGCGCAGGAATATTTATGCGTTTATCAAAGGAACAAAATAATGAAAAAAACGCCAAAGATTTCTGTTGTAATACCAATATACAAGGCAGAGAATTTTCTTGTTAGGTGTTTGGACAGTGTATTAGCACAAACTTTTAAAGATTTTGAAGTTGTATGTCTTGATGATGGAAGTCCAGACAATTGTGCACAAATATTAAAACAATATGCAGAAAAAGACAGTCGAATCAGAATAATAAGCAAAAATAATACTGGGGTTTCTGATACTCGTAATGTTGGTATAAAAACTGCGCGCGGAAAGTATATTTTATTTATGGACAGTGATGATTGTATACATCCGCAAACTTTGGAAATAACATATTCGTTAGCAAACAAGAATGATGCAGATTTAGTATATTTTCGTCATATTACAAAAAATTATTTAGATATTGGCAAACATTTAAATAAACATTTTTGTAAAGACACTGTCGAATTTAAAGTTGTTAATAATGTGTTAGAATACGCAACAGAGAAAAATCATGGTGGTTCTTCGTGGAAGATACGGCGTGGTTTTATATGGGCGTATTTATTTAAAAAATCTTTTATACAAGAAATTAGGTTTCCAACTAATATTAAAATAGGGGAAGATCTGGTTTGGTTATTAAAGGTTTTGTATAAAAAGCCGGTTTCAGTACTTACTAAATTACCTTTGTATTTTTATATACCAAACAATAATTCCGCGTTAAGCAGGTTAAACAGATTGGGTTATATAGAAAATATGGTTTCAGGATTATTAGAAATAGGGCGTGTTTTTCAAAATGCAGATATTAACGATAAAAAATTGTTTATACGAGAATTTGCGTGGCCTGTGATGATTTCTGTTGTTCGCAATGTAAAACATTTGCAAGACAAAACTGAAAAAAAACATGCAATAAAATATGTTTTAAAATTATATCGTGCTGGTTTGGTCAGACGGCCATCAACATTTAAAGCAATTAAATGTTATTTCAGAATAAAAAATATGTTAAAAGATATATAAATTTTATTTTTCAAATTCAAATTTATTTGGAAAGCGAGTTTTAAGAAAGTTAATGTTGTTTTTCAGTATTTCTGGTGTGTTATTCGGTGCATCATTTATACAAAATATAGGCGATTTTAATATAGCCTTGCGAGAATACATAGCGTTTGAACAAAAGAAATTAGATTTTCTGGCAATACCCCAATGCAGTATATTATATATAAAGTATAATATTTTATGTTTGCCACATTTATATGCACGGGAACGAGTAAAGTGTGCGCGGCCACTAATATAGTCATATAAATTAAAAGTCCATCTTTGGATTTCATTGGCGGTTCTGAATTTATTTTTTATCTGTTTTTGGATTTGTTTCTTTATGGTTGGAATATTTGCACATTCAATCCATGATGATTTCAGGTAGGGATCTATCCCATGAGATGGTCGACAAAAATAAAATGTTTTGCCAAAAACATCTTCCAATATTTTGGCAGATCGTATCAATGTTTGGGTATATTCATCAGATTCAGCAAGCCAATGATTTATATCTTTGGGGTGTTTGTTATATATACCAAAAAGGACGCGCGTGTGTCCATGTCTGTCAAAGAAGAACGATGGCGATAGATGTTTGTTAAAAAATGTATCGTCATTCATTAAAATAAATTTTTCGGATAAACCAGGAATGTTTGGAATACACATATCAATAGAGTTTGAATTAAATGTAGGTAATGCATTTTTAGGTATTATTTGTTCATGTGGAACAATTGTAATTCTTGGGTTTTTTGTGTTCAACCATTTTGGTTTTTGATTAAAACCAGTAATTATATAAATATGATTTACCCAGTTAGCATATTTTGCAACAGAACGCAGAGAATATAAAAATTCGCCATTGTCTCGAAAATAATGCTGGTCTGTTGCTTTTTTAGAGAAAACTTTTTTATACCATATGTCTTTTGCTTTGCGCCATTTTTTGTCAGAACCATCAACCCATAAATATACAATATCAATTTTATCGTGTGGCATTTTATATCCCTGATTTTTTGAAACGCGTTGGTATTTTTACGGTTGGTTTTAAACCCAACATAGCAGGTTTTCGTAACGCGTAAATTGGACGAAAATATGTTTGCAGAAAACGTGCAATTTTTAACCATTTTTCAGATTTTGTTTTTTTATTTGTGACCGCATTTATTGTTCCATTACCGCGTCTATTTAAATGATTAAGCCAATCTGTGCCACGTTTTTGCGCTTTGTTTTCCAACATTTTCATATCAATTGCGCCGAAATGTAATAGATACAAGTTTTTATCAATGTGAAAATTGTGATGTTTTATACTGTGAAAACCGCTGCCCCACAAGACAGGTTTGTTTATGACAACAGGTTTCGTATATCTTGTAGAAAGTAAAGCGTGTTCGCGTTGTTCCAAGAAGGGCGCTTGTTTATCTAGCGTTTTTTCTGTTTTTAAATTTTGACCTATATCTAAACCAAGTCCAGATAAAGATGTGTGGATTTGTTTAGTTGACAAATATTCAACCAATGTTTTTTTTGTTCTTGGATCTACAATTAAAAATTCATCAGAATCACACCCGATTACAATATCGTATGTTTTTAATAATTTATGTGCCAGTTTATTAAGTTCGTTAATTCTGTATTTATCGCCTTTACAGCGTGACAGGGTGGGATGTGGCAATTTTATTATATTAGCATCCCCAGCGTTTTCAGGAACATTTTGATCTAATCCATCCAATAATACATACAGGTTTTTGGTACCAAGATTTTTACCATAATATGCAAGCCAGCGGGATAGGAAAAAATTATCATCGCGCGACATCGTTATTGCAGCTATGCGTTTTACCTTTATATATTGTTTTTTTATAGACATATATTCCTTTTTATGTTTATACTCTGATATTATACATGCTAAGTAGCATTTTTGCAATAAAGGAAAATTTATGGGAAAACCAAAAGTCGCAATTTTATATATAGCTTTGGAAAGATATATATGTTTTTGGAAGGAATTCTATGAATCGTGTGAAGAAAAGTTATTGAATTGTGAAAAACAATATTATGTTTGGACAAGCAATGAAAGTTTTGAATATTCTGATGCAAAAAATGTCACCGTGTTAAAAGCAAAACGGTTGGGGTGGCCCTTGGACACGGTGTTACGTTTTGAAAAATTTTTACAGCAAGAAAAAGAATTGTCCAAATATGATTATATTTATGTGTTTAATGCGAATATGAAATTTATCAATGATGTAGATTTGTCTGAAATTGCACCACAAGCATGGCATAAGTCTGGAATTGTTGCTGGTTTACATCCGTTTTTTTATCGTAAATGCAACCCTGATGAAATTTCGTATGAAAGACGTCCTGAATCAACTGCTTATATACCGTATGGCAAGGGTGAATATTATTTGTGTGGTGCTTTTAATGGTGGTCGTTCAAAAGATTTTTTAAAAATGTGCAAAGTATTAGATAAAAACATCAAGACAGATTTGAAAAATGGTATAGAAGCATGTGTTGATGATGAATCGCATCTTAATGCGTACCTTGTGGATAAGTCGTTTTTGGTAGTGGGCAGGGCTTATGGTTTTCCAGAGGGGCATCTTAAGCATTTGCGACCAAAAGAACGTGATTTGGTAAAGATAATTTCAAGGCACAAAGAAAACCCTAAATATGGTGGAATTCGTTGGTTGCGGGGACAAACAGATAGAAAGATAACTAATACAAAGTTTACACCGTTTTTGATAGCTATGTGTAAAATCATCGCGTTGTTTGTGCCTGTAAAGAAGTTGCGACACAGAATTAGAAAATATTTTGGATCATACAGTTAAAGGACGGATAATAATGCAAGATGTAAAAATTTCTGTGGTTATTCCTGTTTATAATGTTGCGACGCTGTTAACAAGGTGTATGGAATATTTGGTTCATAATACATATCAAAATTTAGAAATAATCATAGTTGATGATGGCAGTACGGATAATACTGCTGATGTATATTCTTGGTATAAAAAACAAGATAAACGCATAAAAGTTATCAAACAAAAAAATGCTGGTCCTGCAACTGCCAGAAATACGGGGCTGAATGCAGCAACAGGAGATTATGTCCATTTTTGTGATAGCGATGATTTTGTAGATCTTGATTATTATGAACGTATGGCAGAAGCAGCAAGCATTACAGATGCAGATATTGTTTGTGGTGGTGTTGAAAAGAATTTTTATCTGTTTCCACAATATCATGATGTTCGAATTTATTCTGATTTAAGTGACAAGATAGCTGTGACCAGAATTTATGATTTTTGCTTTATTTGGCGTTATATATATAAACGGAAATTTTTGGAAGAAAATAAAATAAAATTCCCAGAAGGTATGTATGTGTCAGAAGATAATATTTTTTCAGATATAACTTTGTATAAAGCGCGGACTTTGGCTACTGCGCGTGATGCAAATTATCATTATGTTATGGACAATCCAAAGTGTCTGAGTTCAACAATTAAAACTGTGTTAAAAAATAAAAAAAATGGTTCAGCCAAAGATTATGATGATTACATAAGATTTTTGGCTGATACAGGTATGGGACAACTGAAAGATGATTTACAAAAGAACAGTAAAATTGTTAAAGTAAAAAAATGGTGTACGTTCAGAAGATGTTTTTATCGAACAATTGATTTTATGGACGGCAGTAAAAAATGGGTGTTGTTTGGGATACCGTTGTTGTATAGAAAAGTGACACAAAGAAAGTTGAAATATTATTTGTTTGGAATGCATTTGTGGTATGTAAAATAATAAAAGTTAAAAACCGCGTATACAGCGGTTTTTAACTTTTATAACGTTTTTTATTTTTAATCTGTCTCTGAAAAACGATATGCTTTTTTACGTTTACTGCTGTCGAGTTCTTTCTTGCGTAAACGAATCGTTGCAGGTGTGACTTCAACTAATTCGTCGTCTTGGATATAGGACAGAGCTTCTTCCAAAGACATTTTTCTTGGTGGTGCCAAGAATAATTTTTCATCAGCACCAGCACTGCGAACGTTAGTTAATTGTTTCCCACGGACAGGATTAACTTCTATATCATTTTCTTTACTATGTTCACCAACAATCATACCACTATAAACTTCGGTTTGTGGACCAACAAACAAGACACCACGTGGTTCCAAATTATGTAAAGCATATGTTGTTGTTGCACCAGCTTCCATAGAAACCAAAACGCCAGGGCGATATTGTGTTATTGGACCGCGATATAAATCATATTTATCAAATACGCGATTCATAATACCAGTGCCACGTGTATCTGTTCTGAATTCAGACAGATAACCAATTAAACCGCGGGATGGTGCAGAAAACACAATTCGTGTTTTACCAATACCAGATGGTTTCATTTCGGTAATGGTTGCTTTGCGTTTAGTCATCTTTTCAATAACAACGCCGCTGAATTCGTCGTCTACATCAATAACAACTTCTTCAATTGGTTCTAATTTTTCGCCATTTTCATCTGTTTGCATAACAACGCGTGGACGCGATACAGATAATTCAAAACCTTCACGACGCATTGTTTCAATCAAAATACCAAGTTGTAATTCACCACGACCAGAAACTTCAAATGCTTCGTTGTTTTCACTTTGTGAAACGCGTAAAGCTATATTTGTTTCGGCCTCTTTGAATAATCTTTCACCAATCATACGTGAAGTTAATTTTTTACCAGATTTACCAGCCAACGGAGATGTATTCACAAAGAAAGTCATGGTCAATGTTGGCGGATCAATCGGCATAGCCGGTATTGGTTCATTCACAGACGGATCGCATAATGTATCAGACACGGTCGCTTTGGAAAAACCAGCAATAACGACAATATCACCAGCTGATGCGGAATCACGAGATACTTTATTGATACCTTGATGTTCAATGATTTTTGTAATTTTTGCGTTTTCGATAAATTCGCCTTTCATGTTTATTGCTTTTACAGTTTGACCGACTTTGACTGTTCCTGTTTCGATTTTACCAGTCAAAATACGACCAACGTATGGATCTGCTTCCAATGTGGTTGCTAACATAGAAAAAGGCGCATCAATTTGACATCTTGTTCCATTACAATCTGGGGCAGGGACATGATCCACAATCAATTGAAATAATGGTGTCAAATCTTTGTTTGGATTGTCGATATCTTTCAAATCACGAATCGCCCAACCATCACGACCGCAGGCATAAAGATAAGGAAAATCCAGTTGAGAATCTGTTGCACCCAATTTATCAAATAAATCAAATGTTTCGGTTAAAACTTCTTCTGGACGTGCATCACCACGATCGATTTTATTTATACAAACAATAGGACGCAGATTTAATTTAAGCGCTTTGGATAATACGAATTTTGTTTGAGGCAGTGGGCCTTCGGCACTATCTACCAACAAAACCACACCATCAACCATAGACAAAATACGTTCAACTTCGCCACCAAAATCAGCGTGTCCAGGAGTGTCAACGATGTTTATCTTGTATTCGCCCCATTGAATGGATGTTGGTTTTGCAGAAATAGTAATTCCGCGTTCGCGTTCAATATCACCACTGTCCATAACGCGGTCTTCAACATGTTCGTTTTCACGAAATGTTCCGGCTTGTTTCAACATATTATCGACCAAGGTTGTTTTACCGTGGTCAACGTGTGCGATAATTGCAATATTACGAATTTTCATCAGTGTGCCTTTGTTTGTATGTTTTTAGCAACCTTATAGGGTAAACTAAAATTTTGTATTTTCAACATTTTTTGCGTTTTTTATTATATCATAAAAAAATGCCCGGTTGGGCATTTTTTTGTATACAGCGGTTTCTTTAATGTTTACCACCAATTTTTGTTCTGCCACCCATCAATGGTTGCAGTTTTTTTGGTATGTTGACCGAGCCATCTGCGTTTTGATGGTTTTCCATAATTGGTACCAAAGCGCGACCTGCAGCAATACCTGTGTTATTTAATGTTGCAACAAAATCAACTTCACCGGTTGCGTTTTTACGGTATCTGGTATTTGTTCTGCGTGCCTGGAATTGACCTATGGTTGAACAAGAACCTAATTCACGATATGCGTTTTCAGATGGGACCCATGCTTCAACATCATTCATTTTTATTTTGTTAAATCCCATATCGCCAGTAGAATTTGCAATTACACGATATGGCAATTCTAAATCTTCCATTGTTTCGCATAAATCATTTAACAGCGTTTCATGCATTTTATTGCTGTCTTCTGGTTTACAGAAAACGAACTGTTCAACTTTGTTAAATTGATGAACACGAATTAAACCGCGAGTATCACGACCTGCAGAACCGGCTTCTTTGCGGAAACATGGTGAAAAACCAACAAATTTCATAGGTAATTCATTTTCGTTTAATATTTCATCACTGTATAAAGCGTTCATAATTATTTCAGATGTGCCGGCTAAACAGCGGTCTGTGCCTTCAAGCATAAAGACGTCGTCGTTCATAACAGATAAGTCAGAACCCATAAAATGTCCTGCATTGAAAATAATTTGTGGTTTTGTAATAGAAGGGCATGCAACGAACTTGAAACCTTTTTTTATCATCTTTTGGATAACAAAATTCTGAACAGCCAGTTCCAATTCTGCTAATTCGCCACATAATGCATACAAGCGTGTGCCACATGTTTTTGCAATCCTTTCAGGCATCCACCAGCCATTCATATCCAACAAATCCCATTGTGGACGTGGTGTAAAATCAAATGTGCGTGGTGTACCTATACGGCGGATTTCAACGTTTGCAGATTCGTCAGGTCCAATTGGTGCATTGCTGTCTGGAATCTGTGGAACACGATGAAGTAAATCGTTTAATACATTTTCTTTATCAGCCAATTCAGCCATTTCGTTTGCGATTTCTTCGCTTATCGCTTTGGATTTTGCAATCAAAGATGCTTTATCTGTTGCTGTTGGGATTTCTTTTGATATTTTATTTTTTTCAGCAGTTTTTGTTTGTGTAATTGTTTTCAATTCACGAACGCGTTTGTCCAGAGTCAAAATATCATCAACAACGTCCGGAAAATTTTTAACCTGACATGCATTTTTTACAATGTCTGGATTTTCACGAATAAATTTTATATCTAACATTTTTATACCTTTGTATACGTTTTATTCTTTGGCATTTAAATACTGTATAGCATCCATTGCAGCTGTACAACCTGTACCAACCGCAGTGGCAACTTGCATTTTAATATTACTTTCTACGTCCCCGGCAACGAACATGCCGGATGGTAATGATTCGGGCGCTATACGGCCGATTTCGTCGCGTTTAATAGTTTCACTTAAATAATCTGTATTTGCTTCGTGACCAATTGCAACAAATATTCCATCGCATTCAATTTTATCGCCAATCATAGTTGTCGCAATCAGTTTATCTGAATCAGGCTTTTGTTCAATAGATTTCAATTCCGTATTAAATATGCATTCAATGTTTTCTTTGGCAATAACGCGGTCGCGTAAAACGGCCTCTGCCCGAAAAAATTCAGATTTGCGATAAATGATTTTTACAGATTTTGCAACGTCTGCCAAGTATAAAGCATCATTTAATGCAGCATTTCCACCACCAATAACCAATACGTCACGACCAGAATAAAAGAATCCGTCACAGGTTGCGCAATAGGATACTCCACGACCAAATAATTCACGTGCGCCGTCTATTTCCAATCGACGCGCAGATGCACCAGTTGCCAAAATTACAGCCCGGGCATCAAAAGTTTTTCCATTATCACAAACAATAGTATATGTGCCATTTTGATTGAATTTTATATCTGTTGCAGATGCAGATTCCGATTTTGTGCCAAAAGATTCAGCTTGTTTTTTCATAAACAAAATCAATTCCATACCTGAACCATTCCAGCCAGGATAGTTTTCCAGTTTTGCAATTTCACCAGTTTGTCCGCCCAAAGATGCACCCGTGACAACCAAAGTATTTTTATTTGCACGACCACAATAAATTGCAGCAGTCCATCCAGCAGGTCCAGAACCTAAGATAATTACGTCATACATATTTATTTTCCTATTGTTTTATTTCGCCCAAATCATAACATAAAAAGCTTTTCTTGCAAATATAAAATAGGGCGCAACCCTTATTTGTTGAAATATTTCTTCAATGTTTCGTATGCAGCGGTAATTCTGGTGAATTCTGTTGTTGCAGATTCTTTGTTTGATGCTGTATCGGGATGGTATTTTTTTGCAAGTGCGCGATATTTTATACCAACTTCACGCCAAGTGGCTGAAATGCTTAATCCTAAAACTTTTAATGCAGATGTAATCTGGGCAGGAACTGTTTTTTTGGTTGGTATTTTATCAAATTTTGAACGACCAGTAAGAAAATCGTTCAAGAATTTTACATAATCGGTTTCGTTTGCGTTCGCTGTTTCTTTGTCTTTATCTGCTATGCCGAACGTTTCACGTTCCCATTCTGCATCTATTTCATCGGGGGTCATATTAGCATAATAATTCCAGTTTTTGTTGTATTCAGCTGCATGTTCTTTGCAAAACCACCAATATTCACGCAAATCACGTGTTTTAGGAGCTCGACATGTGCCTGCTTTTGTGCATCCTGGGTGTTCGCATTTTGTTATCATTATTATATATCCTTGATCTTATTATGCGCTAATGGATGCGCAGATTCAACTGTGTCACGCAATTGTTTCGGCAATACGTGCGTATATATTTGTGTTGTAGAAATATCTTCGTGCCCAAGCATTGTTTGTATAACGCGCAGATTCGCGCCACCTGCCAGTAAATGTGAAGCAAAAGAGTGTCGTAAAACGTGTGGACTGACTCGTTCTGGTTCTATGCCCGCTAATATAGCGCATTTTTTTAATATTTTGAAGAATCCATCACGTGTAATGTGTCCTGTATTTGAGTTTGACGGAAATATGTATTTTGAATCAATATCACCACGATATTGCAACCATGTATACAGCGCATTTTGTGCAGTTTGATGCATCGGGACTAATCTTTCTTTGGCGCCTTTGCCATGAATTAATAACCTGTCGCCTAAATTAGCCGTCATTGGCAATTCACATAATTCTGATACGCGTAATCCAGATGCATAAAGTAATTCAATCATACAACGTAAGCGAATAGATGTTTTTATATCTGTGGCAGAAGAGATAAGTAATTCTATTTCTTCTGGAGATAAGTATTTAGGTAATGTACGACCGCGTTTTGGTAATTCCAGATTGGATGTGGGATTTGTTTTTATTATTTTCTCTAACATCAAAAATTTATAAAAGGAACGTAAAGCGCTGGCTTTGCGGGCAATAGAAGAGGGCTTTTCGTTCAATTGTGACAGATAATTTTGAATGTCCTGATCGGATGCGTTTAATAAATCACCAATTGTATTTTGGGCGGCAGTCAAATCAGAAGAATAAGCTTCCAGAGTTTTTTGACTACGGCCTTTTTCTGCGGAAAGTGCTTCAAGAAAAATATCTATATAATTCATCAAAATAATACCGTTTCCATCATTTCTGGTTTTGGTGTAAAGGACACAAACATTAAAACCAACAATACAATGATAACTGCCCAAATAATGTATTTTTTATGATTTTTTTTCTTTTTATAGAACGGCATATTTATATCCTTAGATTGTGTCAAAGCTGGTTATAAACATACAAGAACCAGCGATAATTATAATTTGTGGTGCGATAATTGCCAGTAAAGGAGGCAAAGCCCCGGTTGTCCCCAAAGCATTGAACAGGTTGACAATAAAATATAAAGCAAAGCATGTTAGTATACCTAAACTAAATTTTAAGCCAAAGCTATAATTTCTGCGTTGCTTGGTTTGTGAAAATGCAATACCTAATATTACCATTGCCATCATGCTCAAAGGTAAAAATAACAATGTCCAAAATTGAACCAAATGTCCGCGTGTCACGACACCAATTGCATTCATCTTTTGTATAAATCTTGGTAATTTCCAAAAGGAAATTTGGTCAGGACGCAAATACCTGTCCAGTACAGTTTGTGGATTTAATTTTGTATCAATATGTTTGATTGTTTTTGTCGTGACACCATCGGAATTAATCACTGTGGCAGGGTTTATATCTAAACCAGAATATGATAATATCGCGTGGTTTGCAGAAATTCGTTCTTGTAATTTAAAGTTTTCGTCTTGGATAAAAATATTTACATCATAAAAGATAATGTCTTGTTTTTGGGTGTTTATACCAGTTGCACGGACGGTCAAAAAACCGGTGTCTGATGTTTCCCTTAACCAGATAGCGTCATCTATTAATTTTAATTGATGTCCGGTCAAATTACGGGTTGCAAGATTTACTGAATATGGGTTTAATAAAGTTGATGCAACAACACCAATTAATATGGCACCGATAAGAAAGGGCTTTACAATTTGATATGGGGATAAGCCTGCACCGGAAATAATGATTAATTCAGAAGATTTTGTCAGGCTGTATGATACAACAAGCGTCCCCATAAATACAGCCAAAGGTAAAAACATGGGTATATATTCCAGTAATCTGGTCCACGCATCAAACAAAGTTGACAAAGCATCAGGGTTAGAAGACAATCTTTCTACAAATGTGACAGAAAATATTACGCCACATACCGTCAGCATCACGATAAAAAAACTGCTAAAAAAGCGACGCATAAGGAATCTTGTCAAAACGCTTGGTTTGAATCTATACATAATACATAGTATAATCGTTTGAATTGATAATTGCAAAATTAAATTTTATGGTATACTGTTATGATGAGTTTAAGGATTTAATATGGAAAAAAAACCGATATCGCGTCAAGGTTTTGAAGCTTTGATAACAGAATTAAAAGATTTACAAGAAAACCAACGCCCAGAAATTCTGAAAGTTATTGAATGGGCGCGTTCTTTGGGTGATTTGTCCGAAAATGCGGATTACAGTGCTGCCAAAGAAAAGCAACGCAATATTGATAAAAGGATTCAATTTATAGAATCTGTTATCAGAGATGCTCAGATAGTTGATATAGAATCATTATCTGGTGATCGTGTTGTTTTTGGTGCCAAGGTATTAACAGAAGATGAAGACGGTAATAAAATGGAATGTCGGATTTTGTCCGATATAGAATCTGATGGGCGCAAGATTATATCTTGTACATCTCCTGTTGGACGCGCATTAATCGGACATTGTGTTGGTGATACTTGTATGGTCAGGTTGCCAAGTGGCGAAAAAGAATTTGAAATAATTGATGTAAAATTCAAGGACTAGGATGTCGATACGTGTTTTGCCGGATTTTCTTGTAAATCAAATTGCTGCCGGTGAAGTTGTTGAAAAACCAGCCAGTGTTGTTAAAGAGTTAATTGAAAATGCGCTGGACGCAGGTGCAGATCAAATTATTGTTGATGTTGTTGATGGTGGTCGGACGTTGATTTCTGTCATAGATAATGGTAGTGGTATGTCAAAAGAAGATCTGGCAAATTGTGTTATGCGTCATGCGACATCAAAATTACCAAACGATGATTTATTAAATATCAATTTTATGGGGTTTCGTGGTGAAGCGTTGCCGTCTATCGCATCTGTATCTGATATGGTTATTGATACGTGTAATGGTAAAGATTTAAACGGGTGGTGTTTAAATACTAATACAATGGAAATCAAGCCGTCTGATTGGGAAAACGGAACCAGAATTCGTGTGTCAAATTTATTTGCGAAAACACCAGCCAGGTTAAAATTTCTGCATACAGATAAAGCAGAGATGTTAAGTGTTTTAGAGATTGTTAAACGTTTGGCAATGGGACGTGATGATGTTGGTTTTGTTTTAAATAACAAGTGGTTTTTCCCGAAAAAACAAGATTTGATGGAACGTATAGCGGCGATAATGGGTGAAGATGTTCGTGATAAGATGTTAAGTATAGATTCATATTCATCGTCGTCGAATATGCGATTGCATGGTTTTATTTCTCATCCAACATTAAGACGTGCTTCTTCTGTTGACCAATATTTATTTGTTAACGGTAGACCTGTAAAAGATAAAGTATTGGTTTCTGCATTACGTGCTGCTTATATGGATGTTATGCATGCACGTGAATTTCCACTTTGTGCATTATATCTGGATTTACCGTCAGATCATGTTGATGTAAATGTATCACCTGCTAAAACAGAAGTTCATTTTTTAGAACCAACA
>CAMZAC010000008.1 GCA_947304085.1 uncultured Alphaproteobacteria bacterium | reverse complement strand
ATACCACTGACCAAGGTTTAAATAGTTGTGCTACACAAATAGGTGCCAATTGGTCCAGTGATGCTGGTTCCGATGAACAGACCGATTGTTATTATTTGATTACGTTACATAAAAACGGTTATTCAGGTATCATAGAAGGTTTGTCTGGTATTGGTTGTTATGTTGTCAGTGCCGCATCTGGTTCAACTAATGCACAATTAAAACTATTTTATAATACAGCATGCACATTACCAGCGATTAGTTTGCCTGCACCAGGTGGTAACGGACATTATGATATTTCAACAAGTTGGGCAACAACTCAAGATATTACTGATAATACCGTTACAACAATTGCACCTGTTACATCGGCAACCCCTGCTATAACAACATATTATGCGCGTAAAACATGTGCGACAAATTATTATAACTATGATAATACATCTTGCTATGCATGTGGCGCAAACAGCTCCACTCCGGCTAAGAATACACGTAGTACATGTACGTGTACTTCTGGATATACTGCAGACGGTACAGCAAATGGTGCGATCACAAGCACTAATGGTTGCTTGGAAGTTGCGGCAAGTTCATTGTCTTGTAATAATGGATATTATTTGCCTGCAAACAGCAATGTATGTGCGAAATGTTTAGCAAATAATTATTGCCCAAGTGGGACTTATACTTTTGATGAAACAAACAACCAAGGTTTAACAGCTTGTCCAAATGGTTTGGTTGCACCGGCTGGTATGTGGGAATCTGCACAATGTGGGCATATTTTGCATATTGGACAAAAATATGTTTATTTGCGTAGCACAAAACGCACAACCCCGTCATTAAATGTAGATGTTGATCATGATGGAATTCCAGACTTTTTTGGTAATATGGGAACAACATCTGTACCTATGAATGCAGATTTCAGCGGTTTGCAAAATAACAATAAACTGAAAGCAAACATTGCAAATAATATTTATTATATTTATGATGATACAGTTAGTCCAAACTAGAGCTAAGTATCATTTGAAAAGTGTTTTTTATTTCCTAAAATATATGAATCAAATAAAAATCGTGGAAAATCGTCAAAATCTTTACCGTATAAACATTCTAATCGTTCTTTTGTTTTATTTGGAATATTCACAGTGCATCCTAAAAAATTTATCTTTTTCAAAGGAAACAACTCATCGTATTTAATGGTCAATATTGGATGGTCTGTATGTGGATAATCTATTCCATAAAAAAATATGGTGTTGTTTGAAATCGTATTGGTTGTTTTGATTATTTGTTTTTCTGTAATATTTTGTATTACATTTCTTATGTTTTCTGTGTGTCCATGTAAACGTTTTATTTGATGAGATAATTTTTTATATGCGGACTTTATTTGGGTATTTAATTTTTTTACATCTGTCACATTATTTGCTGCATCAACATGAAATATGTCTATGCCTATATATTCTGCATTTTTTTCATGTATGCGTATTTGGTAATGATCACATTTGCCTATTTCTCTGACAACATAATTTGTTCCAGATAAGCCACGCTTTATCATTGGTAAGACACGTTCTAAATCTGATCTTATCATACAAAGGTCTATATCATCATCCCACGGAATAAAACCATTGTGTCTGTATAATCCGAGTAGAGAACCAAAATCTAACCAATATATAGCTTTGGCACGATTTAAAATAGTTGTTAATTTTTTTAATAAAATAGTTTCTTTATCTTGAATTACTTTTAAATTTCCGGTTGCTGGTGTACATTTCCGTACATCGCAATAACTTAGTAAGTTAGCTAATTTTTTGTATTCGTTTATTATTTTATGGTAATAAGTTTTCTTCCAAATTCTTATACCATAGAAATATGTGTACGTGCATAATCTGCGAGTACAAAAACATTTTTGAAATCCTTTCATTATTTATCAGCCTTAGTTAAAATTCTGTGTCTTAATTCTGTTGTAGAAATCCCAGAGCCATAAGGAAAATATATTACCTGAACACCTTGCTTTTCAAGATAATCAAATTTTCCATTCCAATCATCACCAACGACAAACACATCAAAATGCAATTTTTTAACTTTATCTGTGTGGTCTAGCGATTTCTGTGGAATAACAATATCTGGATACTTTAAAGCTTTAATCAATGCAACCCGTTCTTCAAATGGAATTACAGGTGGGCTTTTATATGTTGCAACTAAATCATCTGTATTTACTCCGACAATTAGTATATCGCCAATAGCGCGTGCGTATTCTATCATTTTTATATGGTTTATATGTAGCATGTCGAAAGTACCAGAAGTATAAACGACCGTTTTCCCGTTTATCATTTTTTATATCCCCTATAATTCAGAAATAATTATTTTTATTTTTGAGATTAAATCATCTATATCACTCTTTGTTATATTACCAAAATTACCAATACGGAACATTTTAGTTGCTAAATCTCCGCCGGATGGCGCAATTTCAATATTATAACGTGTTTGAAGTTCTTTTACTATTGTTTGGGCGTTGTATTTACCAGACCAATAAGCACTGACACAATTACTTGGGTGTTCTGGTATCATGATAAAACCTAATTCATCCATTTTATTACGCAAATAATTTGTTAAATCAAAATAACGTTTTTGAAAATTTTCTAGTCCTTCGTGTTTTATTTTTTCTAAACGACGTTCCAGTTGGTATATCAAACTGATTGCCGGTGTAAAAGGTGTTTGATCCCTTACATAATCTTTCAAATGTTCCAAAACATCAAAATAATATGGTCTGGTTAAAATGTTTTTTGACTTTTGTATAGCCTTTTCGCTCACAGCCATAAAACAAAGCCCTGGTGGAATCGCTAATGCTTTTTGAGATGCAGTAGTTGCAACATCAACCCCCCATTCATCCATATAAAAAGGTTCTACTATCAAGGATGATACACAATCAACGATAAATAACGTATTTGGATATTGTTTCAAAATTTTACCAATAGATTTCACATCAGTTAATGCGCCAGAAGACGTTTCGTCCAATGTTGCAAAAACAGCGGCAGTATCAGGATTTTCTTTCATTAAAAAAGAAATGGTATTTGGGTCTATGCTTTTACCAAATTCTACTTTTGCTTCTATAATATTTGCGCCGGCATTTTTGTTTAATTCAATCCAGCGATGTCCAAAACTACCACCGTTTATGATAATTACTTTATCATTTCGATTAACAAAATTATGGCATGCTGCGTTAAGAGAACCTGTTCCTGATGCGGCAAACATAAGTACAGGATTTGTTGTTTGAAAAATATATTGTAAGTTTTCATAAATTTTATGTAGCCTGTCCGAAAAGCTTGGGGTTCTCATATAAACTTGTGGTAAAGCCCCTATATCCAAAATATCTTTTTCTATTTCTGTTGGACCAACAATGAAAAGCATGACGATTCCTTTTTTCTAAAGAAGGATTTTAAACGAAAATAATTCAATTTTCAATATATATCATATGTGCGTTATTTGCACCTGCATAATAATCTTGGAAAAACTAACATTATTCACAACGATGAAAATAACATAATAGACTAGTTCAAAAGTAGCAAATTTTTATCACTTTTCAAAAACATAACTTTCGAACTTTTTGTAGGTATTGGAAAACAAATAAAAACTTGCCCTGGTGGGCAAGTTTTGAAACTTTGGTTGTGCGGTGTGTGCAGTTCCTGAGCCGAATTATTAGAGTTTGGACATGAAATACAACTTTTTAAAGACAAATTAGATTTATCAAATTTGTATTGAACATTTATTTTTGATATAATTTATTGACCGATAAAGGAGAAGAATATGGCTGATATAAGGGTATGTGATAATGTTTTAGATTATTTTGATAAAACTTTGGAACTTGTTAAAAAATATAAAGTTGGTATGGAACTTCAAACATTTGCTGAACCACATTTGAAGAACGAAAAGAAATTGATTGCCATTCAAAAAGTTGCTACAGCAAAAATAAAACATAAATCTATGCATGCGCCTTTTTGGGATTTGAATTTGGGTTCTGCTTTGCCAGAATTGCGAAATTTAACAATGAATTATATACAACATGCATACAAAGTAGCCAAAGAATTAGGTTGTGATGCTATTGTTTTTCATAATGGTTATGTTCCTTTTACTAGCCACAAGAAAAATTGGGTTAAAAGAGCTGCTACTTTTTGGCAAGAATTTTTTGCAGATAAAGATGATTCAATCACCATAATGATTGAAAATATGTTGTGTTTGGACAGCGGTGTTATTTTAGAAGAAATAGATGCTGTTAATGATAAAAGGTTGAAAGTATGTCTTGATATCGGTCATGCACATGGTAATTCTGAAATGTCTGTTTGTGATTGGATAAAAACATTGAATAAACGTATAGGATATATGCATTTGCACAATAATCATGGAAAAACAAATATTGTTAAAAATGATGAGCATAATGGCTTTTTAGATGGAACAATAGATATGAAAAAGGTTATGCGAATGGTACAAAAATATTGTCCAAAGGCAATACTTGCTATTGAAACGGGTTATAAAGATGCAGAAGAAGCAATTCTGTTCTTAAAGAAATACGCAAAATAACATAATAGACTAGTTCAAAAGTGGCGAAAAATCGCCACTTTTTTATATCAACTTTCAAACTTTTTGCAGGTGTTGCAAATCTAACGAAAAACCGCCCTTGTGGACGGTTGTGTAAACTCTGGTTGCGGGAGCAAGATTTCGCTCGACACTTTGTGTCTGTGCGCAAATTTGTAGTTATTCGAACTTTATAATTGCTCGTTCTCATATACAAATTTTGAACTTACAGCTGTTGTTGTGAAGTTAAACTAACAACACACAACAGATGTTAAATAAAAAAATGCACCCGATGGGCGCATTTCTTATTTAAACTGGTTGCGGGAGCAAGATTTGAACTTGCGACCTTCAGGTTATGAGCCTGACGAGCTACCGGGCTGCTCTATCCCGCGATAAAGCAATCAATATTATATATATTAAACCGTTGTTGTCAAATAAAAAACGTATTTAATCTTATGTTTTTGCGTGGCTTGCATTGTTTGTTTTTTGTTGCTATGATAATGCAGAACGGTTTTTTTTTATGCAAAAATCGATGAAAAAACATTTTGGACGTGTTGCGCGTGAACTACATAGCTGGGCCATAATTCAATGGTTTATGGCTCTGGTTTATTATGTTTTAATTTGGTTTGTGTATTTCACATCTAAAAAAGAAATCAAAGATTACGAGATTTTGAAAAAATACAGAAAAAGACCGGCTGTATTTGTGTTTTGGCATGGGCGGTCAATGATGTTATCTCCGTTGATTGCTATGGCCGGGGTTCGTGGATATGCGGTTGCGTCTGCTCGTCGGGACGGTCGTGCGATTGCCAAATTGGAAAAGCTGTTTGGGTTAAAAACTATTTATGGTTCATCCGCAGATGGTGGGGTTTCTGTGTTAAGAAAAGGGGTCAAGGTTTTAAGGGATGGTGGTAATTGTTTGGCATTGTCCCCAGATGGGCCCAAAGGACCATCTATGCGATTTCATGATGGTGCGCTGTATTTTGCAAAAATGACAGGGGCACCAATTATTCCTGTGTGTGTGTCATCCAGTCGGCCATGGTTTCAAAATCGTTGGGATAGATATTTGCTAACAAAACCGTTTTCGATAATCAATGGGTCTGTGGGACAACCGGTATTTGTTGATGCAAATACAGATATCAAAGATTTTGAAAAACTGCGTAAAAAACTGGAAGATTTGATGGTTAAACAAGCGTATGATTTGGACAGACGGTTTACAGATTTCAAGGTTGAACAAGATTTAACCCCGAACAATTTTGAAGAAAAAGCGAAAAGAATATGAAAACACCAAAATGGTTTTTGAAACGCAATATTGTTTCTTTTGCATTATACCCATTGTCATTATTTTATCGTATTGGGTCACGTATGGTTTTCAATATACGTAAAAGACACGAATATGTATCCAGACGGCCGGTCGTTTGTTTTGGAAATATTTTATCTGGTGGCGTTGGAAAAACACCAATTGTTCGAAATATCGCAAAATTATTTGATGCACCTGTGGTTATGCGTGGATATAAAAAAAGCAAGGAAACTGGCTGTATAGGGGACGAAGCTACTATGTTATCAAACGATGGTATTTTAGTTCATGTTGGCGACAGACGTAGTAATTTAATTTTATTAAATAAACAGAAGTCTAAGACACCGATTATTATGGATGACGGGTTTCAAAATTCTTCAATTAAAAAAAATATTTCTGTTTTGGTTTTTGATGAACATATTGGTTTTGGAAATGGTTTTATTTTGCCTGCGGGACCGTTGCGTGAACCCAAATCCGCAGTTCGCAGAGCAGATGCAATAATTGTTATACGAAACAAAGATGTGGCAAGAGATTTTACTTTGCCAACAAATATACCAATCTTTTATGCACATAACAAAGAACTATGTCCTTATGATGAAAATACAAATGTGGTCGCGTTCGCAGGAATAGGATACCCAGAAAAATTTTTCAAAAATGTTCCTGTTAATATTGTTGAAAAGCGTGCGTATCCAGATCATTATCAATACACTGATTCAGACATCAAAGATTTGATAAAATTGGCGAACGACAAAAATGCTAAACTACTGACAACAGAAAAGGACTGGGTTCGTTTGCCAGATTGGGCAAAAAAAGAAATTCGTTTTTCTAAATTAAATACCGAAATAGATGGTAATTTTTACGATTGGTTAAAGGAGAAAATAAATGACAACAGTAGTAAAAAAAATTAAAATATCTGGTGTTGGAATTCATTCTGGATTGCCAGTTGATATGATTGTTAAACCGTCAAAAAAGCCTGGCATTTTTTTTAAAAGAACAGATATAAAAGATTCTGATTTAATACCTGCGACTTTTGATAATGTTGGTGAAACTTTGATGCGTAATACGACGATTGGAAACCCAAAAGGTGCGCATGTCCAAACCATAGAACACTTAATGGCCGCGTTGTTTTTGGCTGGTATAGATAGTGCGATCATAGAAATAAATGGCAAAGAGACACCGATTTTGGACGGTAGCGCGTTTGAATTTTACAAATTGTTTTCGGGGGCGGTTGATGGGAAATCATGTATGAAAAAAATAATCGTTAAAAAACCAGTAGTTGTGACGCGTAATGATTTGGCAAAACAAATGCCGTTTTGGAAACGTATCAAAACAGTTGTTTTAAATCATACAATTGGTCGTCATGGGAACGGTTATGTAAAGCTACTTCCAAACGATAATGGATTGAAAGTAGATGCCACTTTGGTTTATCCAGACAAGATTATTGGAACACAATCTTTTTCTTGTTCTTTGGACGGAACAAAAACATCTGTTAAAAAGTTTGTTGATAATATTGCTAAGTCTAGAACTTTTGGTAAATATGCGGAATGGGAATGGTTGAAAAAGCATGGTATGGGGCGTGGTGCAAATGAAAATAATGTGATTGCTTTGAATGAAAAGGGCGATGGGACAATAAATAAATTGCATTACAAAGACGAATTTGTTCGGCATAAAATTATAGATGCTGTGGGTGATATGTTTACTAGCGGTGGTTTTATTTATGGTTGGTTGCAGTCTTATAAAGGTTCTCATGCGCTGAATAATTTGATATTGCGTAAATTATTTAGTGATAAATCTAATTATGAAATAATTGAACCAAAAGGAGAAAAAAAATGAAAAAAGTATTTTGTTTTTTATTTGTATTATCTGCGTGTGCAACAATGACTGGGACAGGAACTGGTTTAACCAGATTGAACAGTGAACCCAAAAATTGTGAGTTTTTATATAATTTAACATCAGATATTACGAATTATAGCAAAGAAGATGTCTATAATTATCTGGAGCAACAAATATTAAATCAGCAAAAACGGGGCGATTCTTACTATATTGTTAACGAGTCTATAACTGATAACGTTGGGGCAATACTTGGACCAAAGCACACATACAAATTAAAGGTAAAAGTGTATAGTTGTAAAAGTTAGTTAAAAGTCGTAGAAATACGACTTTTTTTATACAAAATAGGGCTTTATTTTTTTTATTTAATTATGTTATAATGTCTTTATACCGAGAGAGAATTGATAAAGCAAATAATAACTGTTCACCGTAAAAAATTTGCGACGGGTTTGTTTTGGCAACCTGTCAGTGTTGGTATAAGTGCATCTAACTATGCAAAACAATTGGCTAAAAACGTAGATAAAAAATACACATTGTATGTTGGGTATAATTCTATGGTTGGTTTGGCTAATAAAAATACTGGTGTGTATTCCGGTTTGGTAAGTGCAGCTGCTGAAATAGTAGATTCTTTGTCAGAGTTTGTTTCTTTTCTGGGTGTTTTTCAAGCGAATAATAATTATTATCTGGTCGCTGTTCGCAATGGTATAATTATTCGAGATATTTTGTTTGAAAAAGAAGATGATGCACGCAAAGCTTATGCAGAATTGTCAAATATTCCTGATTGGGGTGCTTTGTTTGCTCCTGCTGCATGGGGAATGCCTCGTTCACAAGAAAGATTATTATACGATTTGATTCGATTAACTACTTATGCAAGATTGCGTCCCATAGAAGCATTTAAATCTTTATTGCCATCATTATTGTTTTTCTGTTTAGTTGTCCTTGTTGGTGCTTTTTTGTTTAAAGATAAAATTGGTGAATTATTTGTTTCAAAACACAAAATAGAACCAAACCCAGAGTTGGTGGCAGAATATAAACATCAAATTGAGTTAAAGAAAAAAAAGTTAGAAGAAGAGCAAAAAGCAAAAGAAGCAAAACCAATCAAATATCCATTTGATTATTTGCCTGATGTTATGGAACGGGCAAAGTTGTGTTATAAGGCTATTGGGTTTGTAATGCAACCTGTTGCGGGTTGGGGTCAGACATATACAAAATGTGATGAAAATTTTGTATCTGCTACTTTCGCACGTAATTATGGCACATTGAATGATTTTTATTTAAGTGGGGCGGAATTGATGCCAGGCGCAATTGTTCAACAGGTTTCTGAAAACGAAGTAATAGTGCGCGTGAGATTGCCAGAATTAAAGACACATGCATCATTGGATGAACGTGATATAACAAATGCGGTGCGTGATATTGTGACTGCGTTTCAAAGTATAAACATCAAAGCAGATATAAATACTGTTTCTGATACATTGTCAAATGGGGTTGATATAGAAGAATTGAATATCATAGAAGTTTCGGCGTCGTCTAAATTAATCCCGTCTGAATTTATGAAAATATTTAATGATTTTCAAGGTGTGTACATGACATCTGTGGTTTGGAATGTAAGTACACGGACATGGAAATATGAAGTAATAGTGTATACAAAATAAAGGTGGTAAATATGTTGAAAAAATTAAAACTAGTGTTGGCTTTTTTGATAGTTGTGCCAATGTTGTGCGTTAATGCTTTTGCAGAAGATGATTTTTATTTTGATGAAGAAGATACAATTGAAGTTGGCAACGTTAATACAGAAGAACAGGTTGATGATCAAGATAGTTTAGCAGACGCGGTATCTGTAAATGCATTGAATGACTACAAGGTTGAAGGCTCGTTATTTGAAAAAATAACATTGTTAGAACAAGATAAAGTTGTTTTACAATTGGAAAAAGAACGCGCTCAATTAGATTTGGAATTAGAAAGATTAAATGCTGAAAAAATGAAACTGCAAATGGAGCTTGATACTTTATCTGGGCGTGCAGAACAACAGCAACAAGAATTAGAAGTTGCAAAAGCTCAATTAGAAGCACAGGCGGAACAAATTAAAAAACAAAGAGAGAATTTAGATAACCAAGAAAAAAAGACTGTAAATGAATCAATAGTAAAATCACAAAAACAAGATAGTGGATCATTAAGAGGCAGGTATAAATTAATAAATATCGCTGGTGTTGGAAATCAATTACAGGCAACAGTTGAAGAAATATCTTCTGGTCAAAACAAAAAATTATCAGTTGGTAAAGAATTAGATGGTTATATAATTAAATCAATATCTTTGAATGAAGGTATTGTGTTTGAGAAAAATGGTGTATCAGAAAACCTGAATATTGGGAAATAAGATGGTGGTTGAAAATAATGCTTCTTTGAACGATGTGGAGACAAGTCCGTCTTTGCCGGCGGGGTTGGAAAATGCGAACAGTAAAGAAATCTTGGATTATTTGTTTGCAAAACATAATCGTCTGTTGACAGCATCGGCTGATGAATTGGCATTGCCCAAAGATACTCAGAGTTTAATTGCGTATTTTTCTGGTGGTGAACTTATTATTTCTAGAACGCACAAATATGATGGTCGTGTGTTGGCTTTTTTGGATTTATTGCGGAAAGATAAAAGAGTTGTCAAAGAACCTTTTTATTCTGATTTAGGTTTGATTTCTAATATTTACAAAACAAATGACGAAAGACTTGGAACTGGTGGTCATTCTCGTTTAGATTATGATAATCAAATGCAGAAAGATTTTGTAGATATTATTGCGCGTGCAGCAGCGCAGAAGGTTTCTGATATTCATATAGAAGTTGCGGATCAAACAACAATTTATTTCCGTATAGATGGTAGTATGCAGCCTGTGTTGGAATATAATTCGCAATGGGGCGAATCTTTTGTTCGGGCAGCGTTTGCATCTGCGGATATTTCTAATTCAAGCTATGCGCAAAATGAATACCAGACAGCATTAAAAGACGGACGTACACCATTGCGTGGAACAAAAGATTTGTATTTACCGACCGGTGTTTTAGGTATAAGAATGCAGTTTAATCCAATTGCATTTGGCAGTCAGTATGTTGTTATGCGTTTGCTTTATGATAATCCAACAGAAGGTATCAAGACAGAACAAGAATTTGAAGAATATGAACAAAAATTGTTATTGCGTTTACGTTCTGCACCAACTGGATTGGTTGTGGTAGCAGGTCCAACATCGTCTGGTAAATCTACCACGTTGGTTCGTAATATGGCTATGATGTTAAAAGAGCGCAGATATGAAATTAATCTTATAACCGTTGAAGATCCCGCAGAACAAAAAATATTCGGTGCACATCAAATGCCTGTTGTTAATGCTTTGAACGAGGAACAACGCGAAGAAAAATTTACAGAAGCTTTGGCTGCAGCATTGCGAAGCGATCCTGATACTTTGATGGTTGGTGAAATTCGAACATTAGCAGCTGCGCAATTAACGGTCAAAGGCGCGTTATCAGGACATAATGTTTGGACAACTTTGCATGCAAACTCTGCAATGGGTGCGTTAACAAGACTGTTGGATATGGGGGTAGAGGCGTTCAAATTAAAAGATGAAACAATGTTGCGCGGATTAGTGTCTATGCGATTGTTTAAAAAACTTTGTCCGTATTGTCGTGAAAAATTGATTGATAAACAAAACCATTCTGCATTTAATCGCGTCAAAGATGCGTTTGGTGATTTGGGATTAAAACAAACTTATGTTCGTGGACCCGGTTGTGAGCATTGCAAAGGAACAGGAACGATTGGTCGTATCAAAGCAGGCGAAGTTATTATCGCGAACAGTGAATTTCTGAATTTGGTTTTGTCTGGAGAAACAGAGGCAGCTCTAAGATTTTGGCTTGAAAAAATGGATGGTAGAACTTTGAAAGAAGCTGCGATAGAGTTAATGTTGCGTGGAACTATCGGTGTTGATGAACTAGAGCGGTGGGTTGGATTATTAGATAGACCTTGGGTATATTAAGATATGAATAAACTGGAAATATTTTATGCAAAATTAATCTTTAAAATGAATACCGAAAAGCGTATGGCTATTTCGCGTAAGATTGCATCGCTATTGCGCAATAATTTTACATTGATGGACGCGCTTAACAGAATTGAAATGATAGAATCGCAAAATGGAAGAAAGCCAAACGAACCGTTTGCGATTGCTATGCGAGAAATTCAAAAAAATCTGGAACGCGGTATGAGTTTTTCAGAAGCAACGCGTGGTTGGGTTCCAAATGATGAAACTTTGTTATTGATGTCTGGTAATGTGTCAAGTTTGTTGGTGTCTTTGGAAAATGTTGGTCGTGTAGTTGAGGATATAAGACGTATCAAACATGCAATGTGGAGTGCAATAGCGTATCCGTTATTTTTGCTGTTTTTAACTCTGGGTATAATTGTTATGGTTGGAATATATCTTGTTCCACCGCTTGCAGAAGCAGCAGGTAGTGAGGTTATATGGCACGGCACAGCGGCATCTTTGGTTTGGGTGTCAGAGTTTGCAGCCAAGTATTGGTTTGTGTTTGGTATTATCATTGTTGCATTTGTTGCGTGTGCTTGGTTGTCTTTGCCTGTATGGACAGGTAGGGTTAGAACTTGGTTTGAAAAATTCCCACCGTGGAGTACGTATAAATTACAATTGTCTGTAAGCTGGTTAATGTCTTTAGCGGCGATGGTGTCTGCGGATGTTAATGTGCCAGATGCGATGCGTTTATTAGCAAATACTTCAAATCGATATTTATCTTCAATTTTAGAAGACGCCTTGCATCATATTGCAAATGGTGAAAATTTGGGTAATGCGCTGGCTTTGACTGGTAAAGATTTTCCAAATAATGAAATCATTGGTGATTTGATGATTTATTCTGATATGGTCGATTTTAGTAAAAATCTGGACAAGATTGCGCGTGATTATATGGAAGAATCTGTCCGCAAAATGGAAAATATATCAAACATCATGAACAGTATTGGTATCATATTGGTTTCTGTAATTATAGCTTGGGTTGTGTTCGGCACATTCCAAATGCAAGAACAAATAACATCTGCGATAATGTAAGTTTTTATAGATTACGCATTTTTTACTTTCTTTTAATATATTTATTGATAGAATAAATCTTGTCAGGAATATTTTGCTGATGGGGTGTGATTACCCGATAAAGCGCGTCTTGGACAGACGAAAAAAATCTCCAACCAACTTGGTTGGAGGGTTGCGAATATATTGAATAAGCACACAATTTCGCTTTAATTGTAATCAACCTCCAACCGCCAAAATATTTCGGCGGTTTTTAATTTAATAAAAAGGGGTAAAAATGAAAAAGTATTTAACAAGTGCATTAATTGCATCTTTGTTTGGTATTGCAAACGCCAACGCAACAGATGTTAAACCATTTTTTGGGGCTAATTTTGCGCTAACAGGAGTTGTGTGGACAGAAAGCACGAAAGATGCGACAGAAGATGTTTTTGATTTACCAACATCCTTTTGGGGATTCGGTTTTGATTTTGGGGCCAGATTTACAAATGATAACATGTATAACTGTGGGTTAACGCTTGCGTATGATTATGTGCTTGATTCCAAAGCGAATATCAAATCAATCGCAAAACCGTATATTTTGTCAGTTGAAACAGGTTTTTCTGCGTTTAGTTTGACTTTTGACAATTATTTGCGTGTATCTGAAAAAGATGAAAAACGTTCAGACATTGTGTTGGGAATAGGTATGGCAAGTGTCAAAGAAAGAGCTTATTTGCTTCCAACAGCAGCGGGCGAACTGAATGGTATTGAAAAAACTGATGAGCATGATACGGGTGGCGCATTTGTTTTCAAGGTTGGTTATAACAGTAAAATAAACGATAATGTGGATTGGGGTATCACAGGTCGTTGGTTTATAACCTATGGTGATTCAAACGAAAAAGATGTTGAAACGATGTTTAATTTAAGTTTTGGTTTAAGGTATACGTTCTGAACCAAAAAAAGATCGGCATTTGCCGGTCTTTTTTAACTTTTTTATTTACACCATGAACGGTAAATTTTCAAGATTACCTTCAGTGACGCGGACGTTTACATCAATCAGCATAAATACTGATTCTGGTGATGATGGTGCATTACAAGAAAACATTTCATTTGTTAATAAATGGCTGGTGTTAACTGT
>CAMZAC010000007.1 GCA_947304085.1 uncultured Alphaproteobacteria bacterium | reverse complement strand
CACTGGCCGCTTGTCCAGTCGCAACCCAAATCTACAAAACATCCCTGTAAAAACAGAACTAGGCGAAGAAATTCGTAAATGCTTTATTGCAGAACCCGGAAATAAATTAATTGGTATTGATTATTCGCAGATTCAATTACGATTACTGGCAGATGTTGCAAAAGTTGTTGTATTCAAAGAAACTTTTAACGCAGGTATGGATATACACGAACAAACCGCACGTAAAATATTTAATATTCCAAACAACAAGCCTGTCCCAAAAGATTTAAGACGGGCAGCCAAAACAATAAACTTTTCGATTGTGTACGGCATATCTTCCTGGGGGTTGGCTAATCAATTAAACGTATCAAGTGAGCAAGCAAAACAAATTATTGACTCTTATATGGCTAATTTACCAGAAGTCAAACAATACATTAAAAATATAACCGATTTTGTTTTGGAAAATCACTGTGTTTACACACCATGGCATCGCAGAATTGAAATACCAGAGGCCAACAATCCCCGTTTGCGTGGATATGCAATACGCGCTGCAATAAACGCACCTATTCAAGGATTCGAAGCAGATTTAATGCGATTAGCAATGGTAAATATTTATAAAAAAATCATTATTCCAAACAAAAACGATATAAAAATGGTTTTACAGGTTCATGATGAAATCGTGTTTGAATGCACTGCAGACAAAGCTGAACATTTCGCAGACTTAATAAAATATGAAATGGAACACGTGACAGAATTGTCTGTTCCTTTGTTGGCAGAAGCTACGATATCAGATGTATGGGATAAATAAAAAAAACACCACCCTTTTGGGTGGCGTAATTATTTCTGTTTAGATTCCAAGAACATAGCATTAATTTGTTCAATCAAACTTGGTGCATATGGATCTTTCTTCACACGTTGCCACCAACGCTTTTTGAGCCTATTTTTGAAAGCCATCAACATAATATTTCTGTCACGAATTTGTTCGTTTTTACTTTCAATTGTGTTCTCTAATTCTTGGTTATTATGCTTCAAATAAAGCACAATACGTTGCAGTTCTTGCTTTTCTTCCTGCAATTTTGCATTTTCACGTTCCAAGTCAGCATAACTCTTAGACATTATCAACCCATTGGTTCAATTAATATAATTATAGACAAAAATAATTAAAAGTCAAGATTTTGTTTAAAAAAATAAAACACCCACAAAACGTGGGTGCTTTGTTTGCATTATCAATGCATTATTTTAATTCTTCAACAATTTTGCTGTATGGAATCGCACCACCAAAAGCTTTTTCACCAATAATCAAATATGGTGTTCCGCTGATTTCAAAACGTTGTGCCAATTCACGAACTTGTCTTAATTCTTTCTTTACAACTTCGCCGTTCATATCTTCAGCCAATTTTTTTGTATCCAAACCAGCTTCTTTTGCTAATTTCATAACATTAGCTTCGATTTTTTCACCCAATTTAGATTGGTCTTTCATATCTTCTTTTGTGAAGTATTCTTTGTCCATCAGCAATTTGTCCAATGCTGCCGCTTTCGCGTTGTCCTGGATTTTAGCAGCAATAACTGCTTTTGCAGGCGCATCAGACAATGGTCCATGGATAGAAAAGTTTTTCAATACAACACGAACATCATCACGTTCTGCCAAAACACGCATCAAATCACCATGAACACGGCGGCAATATGGGCAAGAATAATCAGACCACAAGAATATTGTCTTTGTTGCGTTCACATTACCGGCAATTGGTGCATCACCAATCATTTCTTTTGCGTGTTCCTTCACATAATTGCGAACAACTTTGTTCTTTTCTGCTTCCTGTTGAGCTTGCATTTCAGCAACCATTTCTTGCAAAATTGCAGGATTTGTTTTTGTTAAATATACAGGTACAACTAAACGAGCTATGCAACCAGCAATCAAAATAACCGCGATTGTAGAAAGCCCTTTGTGCATTACTGTATTCATCAAAGATGCTTTTTTGCCGTCACGTTTCAACAATATATGTCCAAACATATAAAGTGCAACTGCAGCAATCAGGATGATTATTGTCCAAGTCATAATTTTCTCCTTTATTTTTGAACAATAAAATATTAGAAAAAAAAATATTCCCACGCAACAAAAAAAAAATAAACTTATAATATTTTTCGTCCTGTCGGAAGATTTACACCCTGAGCAGAACAAATATCTTCTAAAAATTTTTCCGTTATTGACAAAGACACAGGTAATTTATAAAGGCGATTTTCATATGGTTTTCCACAATTTACGCATACTGCGCGCCCTGTTTTTGGTGAAATATAACACAAATCATCTGTTGTTTGACAACCTGAACATTTTGATAAATCTAATGCATACCCCAATTCAGATAATAAACAAATTTCCCACTTCAAATAATCATCATACGGGGATTTTGACGAAACAAAATTTGTTAACAGTCGTTCTGTTTCCGTATACAAATGCTCATACGATTCGCGTTCTGGAATCAAAGCACCTATCAAAGAAAATGCAGAATTCATTAATTTCAATAAATCATTGTTTAACATCAAAGGTGCAGATAAATTCTTTTCTGATTCCCAATGAAATACACCAAGCTGAGAATCTAAACGCGCATTCCATGACACCGCACCATATTGCCCAATCAGCGGTTTATTTTTCTTTGCAACAACAGCCCCACGCAACATTCCAACCAAAACACCCATATCTTTTGTGAATATATGGGCAATCGTATCACGTTCAGAAAACGGACACATACTTATTAAAATACCAACTGTTTCTATTTGCATATTACTTTATTATAATTAACAAGGAACTGTTCAGAAACAAAAAACGCCCGTTTGGGCATTTTCTATTTTGTGATAAATCTGTCATAAACCCTTTGATTTATCTTTACAGGATATTTGCGTTTCAGGAATTGACCGTAATCATCACTGATATAACGCCCAGATAAATTTGTTAACTCTTTACGAATCGCCTCTTTCTTTTTAGCATCAGATTTTGGTGCGATGTTCTTATCTATATGCAACACATAAAACGCATTTTCGTCTTCTGTAATAGCATTAGTCCCTTGTTGTCCCGCAAACGCAGCATTTAACACAACAATCGGGGCACCTTCAGTTCTGGACACAGCCAAGGTCTTTGCATTTTTCAACTTGCCGTCTTTGTTCAAAGCCACCAAATCTTCGTTTGTGCGCACGTAAGCATTTTTACGTTGTTCTGATTTTTTCCATCTCGCAACCAAATCTTTACGAACAGCTTCAAAATCTGCATTATGTTCTGCACGAATATCATCCACACGCAAAATTGCAAAACCGTTTTTTAACTCTAACAATTCGCTTTCAATTCCAGAATTCATAGTGAAAACCTTGTCAATCAAATCACTTAATACCTTGTCAGAAACTTTTGCATTGCGCGCAAATGCAGGCACAACAACATATTTGATTTTATGTTTTTCTGCAGCCTCTTTCATAGATGCGCCAGAGATAATCATATCTTCAACCTGTTGCGCTTTTTTGAAACCCTTGTCATATTCATCAGGTTTATCCATATCTGCCGCGACAAAAACATAAGACACAGACCGCGTTTCTGGCACAATCTGCGGATTCTGAGCATAATAAGTTTTTAATTGTTCATCAGTTGGTTCTGGCACTTTAAAATCTGCAAATTTAATTATAGAATACTTTATATCGCGTTTTGCATGACGAGCATTATAGAAAGCGTCAACCGCAAATTGTGGCACACCAGCAGGCACACTGAACGCACCCACAGACATCTGGTACAAAATATCACCACGCAAAGCATTTGCAAAATCACGTTCTGTCATCCCATTTCTTTGCAAAACCGCATCAAACAAAGATGGAACAAATTCACCTTTGTATTGAAATTGAGGATACGTACGAATTTCATCTGCGATTCGTTTGTCCGACACCATATATCCCATATCTTTCGCACGATTCATTGCCAATTGATTCATTGTCAACGATGCGATTATCTTTTTAGTAAAAGCCTCTGACTTTACTGGGTCTGTATAAACAACCCGTTGTTCTTCCTTTGGCATACCAGCCAATTCACGTGAACGTTCATCATTAAAACGCTGCACAGAAATATCGGCTTTACCAACACGAACCAAAGTTGTATCACGGGTTGCACCGGTAAAAATCCATTCCGCAGCCCCCCAACCAACGAAACTGAAAATCAAAATAAACATCAAAATTTTTGCCCATGTTTTTTCTGCGGCATTACGTAAATATTCTAGCATTTTTCCACCTTTTGCGATACCATAGCAGAATAACATAGACAAAATCAATAAAAAAGGAAAATATTATGAAAATATTAGTCGGCAACTGGAAATCTAACGGAACCCTTAAAGAAAAAAAACAGCTTTTAACCGCATTAAATAAATTGAAAACCAAGGCGAAAATAGTTTTGTGCCTGCCATTTACATTGCTATACGGCGAAAAGACAAAAATATCAATTGGAGCCCAAGACATAAGTCTGCATCCAAACGGTGCGTATACTGGCGACATTTCCGGCGCAATGCTGAAAGCCGCAGGCGTAAAATATGTTATCGTTGGTCACAGCGAGCGCCGCAAATACCACCATGGAACAAACGCAATTGTGAAATCAAAGGCAACCACAGCAATTCAAAACGGTATTATTCCTGTTGTTTGTATTGGTGAATCTGAATCAGAACATAAAAACGGTAAAGCAAAATCTGTTATAAAAAAAATGTTATTGGAATCTGTCCCTGATAACGGAGATTTTATCGTTGCTTATGAACCACGTTGGGCAATTGGGACAAACATTACACCCACAAAAACCGAAATAGAATCAATACACAAGGTTATTTTTGAAACACTGCATAAAATGAATCACGCACGCATCCCTATTCTTTACGGGGGCAGCATAAATGCAACTAATGCACAGAACTTTATCAATCTTAATTATGTTGATGGATTAATGATTGGGCGTGCATCCTTGAAATCAGAAACATTTTTACCTATAATAAAAAATATCAATTAAATATATAATTATAAAAACCACAGGATTAGATTATGGAAGAAAATAAAGAAAAAGTAAAAAAAGAAGTCGAAATAGAAACAGTATCTGTCGATAACGTTGAACAATCTGAACAAACTATTACAGAAAATAAACAAACTGCGATTATTGCTGAGTTGAACGCGAAAATTGCGGAATTAAACGATAAGTATTTGCGGGTTGCTGCTGAATTAGAAAACACGCGTCGTCGTGCCAGTCTGGATGTTGAATCTGTATCCCGCAATCGCGCAATGGGTGTGGCTGAAAAAATTTTGCCGGTTATGGATGCAGTAAACGCAGCATTAAAACATAACCCTGATGATGAAGGGATAAAATCTATGCAACACGCATTAGAAAATGCATTTGCGCAGATTGGAATTGTAAAAATAGAATCTGTTGGCGAACAATTAAACCCACAATATCATAACGCAATTCAGATTGTCGACAAACCAACACCAGAAACAAAAACAAACACTATTGTTGAAGAACTCCAGATTGGTTATATGTTTGGCGATACAGTTCTGCGTACTGCAATGGTAATTGTATCTAAATAATATTACAAAAACACAAAAAACACCGCAAGCGCGGTGTTTTTTGTGTATTTTAACCTCTTTGATTAGATGCCACAGATTCTAATTTCTTCTTTTGCAATAACGCAATTTGATTTTCTAATTTAGCTATATCAGTACGAATTTCGTTAATGGTTCTATCTTGCTGCGCAATCTTATTCTCATATTCCTTGACGATTGCTTCACGTTTTTTATCTTCTTTGTTTGCTTTATTTAATAATACACCCATTTGTACTTGTAATTTTCTTAACGGATCTTTTTCTACAGCGATTGATAATTTATTTTTAATAATATCGTCTATGATGTCGATAAATTTAAGTGATAATAATCGTATTTCTTTATCGCGCGGGTCCCAGAATATATACTTGCGACATTCAGGGTAATCGGTTGTAATGAAAGACTTAAAGTCAGGAATGAACTTATCCATATAATTGATTAAAACAATCAACATTTTATATGCAGATGGATAAACTAGTTCATCTTTTAGACCAATACAATGATGCCACATTGATACACATTTTTGACCATCATGTACGTCACCATGTTGCTTGTTTACAATTTGTATAAGCTCTGGTTTTAATTTATTCCATATCACATCAAATTCATGTTTAGATTCTAACTTTTTACCGCTAAATACGATGTCTAATTCGTATAAAGACGCAATTTGACTTTCTAAAACCAATTGCTTGGCTATATTTTCAATATCCTTTGGTACTTTCTTGAAATCGCGAGAATAAAGCCATAACCAATACAATTTTGCTTTTTCGGATTTTAACGTTTTGAAAAAACTCGTATCCATTTTTATTATCTTTTGTGTTGTTTCCAAAATAATCTCAGACTTCGGGTTTTCTGGATACAATCTTGCAAATGCCAACGGCTCTATAACGCACTTCATAAAGTCTTTATCGGAACAATCACAACGTTCATCAATGAAACGCTGACAATCTATTTTTCCAGCGGAAAGCAAATTTTCAATTGCGACAACCATTTCATCGTTTAATGGTGATTTGGAAAAAAACAAGGTCTTGAAAGAAAATTCTTTTGTTTTTCCCTTGATTTTAACGTCCTCTAATCGCCAAGTCAAAGCCATATGGGTCAATAATACTCGTGAAAAATCATCTATATTAAACTTGTTTACACTCGGACTATATTTCATTATATTTTCCTTTTGTTTATAATATCTTATGAATGACACAAATAGCACAAATTATACAAATTGTCAAGTATAAACACACAACAAAAACACCGCACAATCGCGCGGTGTTTCCAAAAAGGATACAAAAAACCATTAAAATGGGATATCATCCGCAATATCTTCTATACGAACTTCTTCACGTGGTTGTGCAGATGCAGAAGTTGCAGAATCTGCACTACCGTCCATCACTTTGGCACCAGACAATATAACCATCTGACCAGAATACGGGTTTAATACAACCTCTGTCGTAAATGTATCCACACCCTGCTGATTTTGCCATTTGCGTGTCCGCAACGCCCCTTCTAGATACAGCTTGGTCCCCTTTTGCAACATACGTTCTGCAACGTCAACCAAACTTGGGTTAAAAATCACAACACGATGCCATTCTGTTTGCTCTTTCTGTTCCCCAGTTTGTCTATCACGCCATCTGTCAGATGTAGCCAATGAAAAACTGACCACCTTTTGCCCACTCTGCATAGTACGAACCTGAGGTTCTTGACCGATATTACCAACTAATATTACCTTATTTATACTGCCTGCCATTTTTGCTTCCTTTGTTTCAACCTATACGATATATAATTGCGAAAAAAAAATATAAAAACAAGCAAAAAAGAAACGCATCATCACGATGCGTTAAAATTATTCTTCGTTGTCTTCCGTTTCATCAACTTCTTCTTCGTCTTCTTCAACTGCGTTTAAGTCAATTTCCTTTGGCACACCTAAAATATCCTCGATTTTATCAGACGCAGCATCCAAATCCATTTTATGCAACACAGCAAACTCTTGGGCCATACGCTCCAGCGCACGCAAATATAATTGACGCGCAGAAAAAGTCATTGTATCCGAAGCAGTCCGTCTTTGCAAATCACGAACAACCTCTGCCAATTTCATTGGATCGCCCGAATTAATGTTTTCTTCATATTGTGCAGCACGCCGTGCCCAAATCATACGTTTTGCGCCAGCCTTACCCTTTGCCGAAGCGATAGCTTCATCCATCTTTTTAATACTGGACAACGGACGCAATCCAGATAATTCGGCCCTTTCCAAAGGGACACGCAAGGTCATATGATTTCTTTCGAAATCAATAACCATCATTTTTATTTTCTGACCACCGATTGTTTGTTCTTCAACACGAAGCAATTTACCAACACCTTGGGTTGGATATACAATGTATTGACCAGATTTAAATTCTACTTTTTTTGTTGGCATATATTAAAACTCTTGTCTTTTGCCATTCTCTCTATGTGTGTATTATAACACAAAAAAACGAAAAAACAAATATTTGGCAAAAAATTATTGTCCCAACCCCGCAGGCGAAAAACGTCCAATATTATTAAACATTTCTTCAATAGCATTTAGTTCTATGGCTGCTGGTATATCTGTTTCACCGCGCGCGATTTTGATATTCTTCAAATCATCATCATGTAATACCTGGGTTTTTGTGATTTTTCCGTTTTTAACCCAAGCTAACAATACGATTTTATTATCATATGTCACAGGAAATGGTCCATGCATATTTTCGTCTGCCCCATAATAAATCCAAACTTCATCACCATGAACTGTTTTAACTTGAGGGTCGCCAATTTCATCCTGTAATTGCGCAGTCGTTTTTATAGCCGCCAATTTAGTTTCTAAATCATCGGGCATCACATAACCACGATGTTTCGTCTGAAAAGTGCAAGCACACAGTCCAATTAATAATACACATAATATTTTTTTCATTTTAGCCCTCACCATTATCTTTGTTTATTTTAACCGCAAAATTTGCGATATGTTGTTTTAATTCAACTTTATATAAATTATTTGACTTGGCTGCCTCTACCAACTTATCAAAATTCGGGTTTACAGAACGTGCAGCAGCAAATCGTGTTTCAGATTTCATAAATTCTTCCAATGGGAACGGCGTATCAACACACGAATCCATTATCAAAGGATTTTGTCCGTTATCGATTACAGACGGATTAAATCTGAATAATGGCCAAGCGCCTGTATTCACCAAATTAGTTTGATGTTCGACACCATTTTGCAACGCAAAGCCATGTGCTATGCACGGCGCATACGCCAAAATAATTGATGGGCCATTAAATGCTTCCGCCTCTCGGAAGGCACGTATTGCCTGAACCTGATTTGCACCCAACGCAATTTGTGCAACATAAGCACCCGACATCATTGCGATTAAACCCAAATCTTTTTTCGCGTGTGTTTTACCACCAATCGCAAATTTCATAGATGCACCAAACGGTGTTGATTTAGATTGCTGACCACCTGTGTTTGAATAACCTTCTGTATCCAGAACCAAAATATTTACGTTTTCGCCACTGTGCAAAATGTGATCCAGACCACCATAACCAATATCATACGCCCAACCATCACCACCGACAATCCACACAGATTTATCAACAATCGCATCCAGTAAACTTTCTGCATATCTGGCACGAAGGTCTTTGATTTGTGATAATTGTTTTTGTAAATCTTTCTGGATTTGACGCTGTTTATCAGTATCCTTTTCGGCAAACAATGCTTCAACATCTTTTACCCCCAATTCAAACAGAACACTACGCAATGCAAAACGTCTTTGATTCAAGGCAACTCGCATACCCAAACCATATTCAGCATTATCTTCAAACAACGAATTAGACCATGCAGGGCCATAACCTTTACTATCACAAGTCCATGGCGTAGTCGGTAAATTACCACCATATATAGAAGAACACCCTGTGGCATTTGCGACAATCATTTTGTCACCAAACAAATGCGACATTAAACGAATATACGGTGTTTCACCACAGCCGGCACACGCACCAGGAAACTCAAAATAATGCGGCAATAATTCAATATGTTTTGGAATGTTCAGATTTAATTTTTGTTTGTCGATATCTGGAACTTGCAAAGCCGCATCAAATGCCTTTTGGTTTTTAATCCCATCCGACATAGGTATCAAAGATATTGCACCAACTGGACAATTTTTCATACACAGCCCACAACCTGTACAATCCGATGGCGATATGTTCAATGTATAAAATAAATCGTTGCCTAATTCAGGTGTTTTCATAGGCACAACGATAATACCATTTTGTTGTGCTTTTTCCATTTCTGACTTATTCATAACCTTGATACGAATCGCGCCATGCGGACAAAGCATAGAACATTTTCCACACTGAACACATTTACTTAAATCACAGGTCGCAACACGAGATGCCAGCGCACGTTTTTCATATTTTGATGTTCCAATTGGATATTGCCCTGCCCCGAATATTCCATCAATCTTAAATCTGGACACAGGAATATCATCTCCGCGTCCTGCCGCCATTTCACCAAGTGTTCCCGCAATTTCTGTGGGGGTATCTAATGTCATAGCAGGTATAAAATCGGGCGCAAATTCAGAAACAGACGATGGGAAATTATATTGATGTAAATATGAAGATGCCTTATCCACTGCGTTCCAGTTTGCCTGAACAACATCCATGCCTTTCTTTTTATATGTTTTTTCAATCGCAATTTTTGCGGCATCTGCTGCCAATTTTGGATCAATCACATTTGTTAAATTAAAGAAATTCAGCATAATAAAAGTATTGATACGATTACCCAACCCTAATTCATTAGCAGCCGCGTTTGCATCCAAGAAATATAATTTGGCACGCATCCGAATTAAATGTTCTTGGGCAGATTTTGGCAGATTTATAAAAGCTTCATCTGGTTTCATAGATGTATTTATCATAACCGTTCCACCTGGACGCAACGCATTAAATACATCAAACCTTTGTGCAATCATAAAATTAGAAACACACACAAAATCAGCAGATTCAACCAAATATTCGCTTTTAATTGGTTTGTCAGAAAAACGTATATGCGATTGAGTTATTCCACCAGATTTTTTGGAATCATATACTGCATAAGATTGTGGGTATAAATCAGAATTTTCACCAACAATTTTTACAATATTCTTAACAGCGCCAACAGTTCCGTCACTACCCACACCCCATAACACAGCAGTTTTAACATCTGGGTTTTCAATTGTAAATGTTTTATCTGTATTCAATGATAAATGTGTTAAATCATCATCTATACCAACCGTAAAATTATGATGTAATTCACCACGCATCATATATTCAACAATAGCCTTGACATCACGTGGCTTGAATTCTTTTGAGCCCAAACCGTATCGACCACCAAACACAGCAACCTTGGAATCAACAATACTGCGAACATTTTGATACAACGGTTCACCAATCGAACCTGCTTCTTTTGTTCTATCCAAAACTGCAATCTGTTCAACAGATTTCGGCAACAATTTCAAAAATGCATCCACAGGAAATGGATTAAACAAATGCACACGAATTAAACCGACACCTTTCGGCAAAAAAGCCAAGGTTTCTTCGATAGTTTCACAGCTTGATCCCATTGAAACTATTACATACTTGGCGTTTTTATCACCTACATATTCAACCACACTGTATTTGCGACCTGTTAATTCAGCAAAAGAATCCATACATTGTTGAACAATTTCAGGGACTTTATCATAAAGCGCATTTGATGCCTCACGACTTTGAAAATAAACATCTGGATTTTGTGCAGTTCCACGAATAAATGGTTTATCTGGATTCATCCCACGAGCACGATTTTGCATAACCAAATCATCGGGTATTAATTTACGCAAAATATCATCTTCTATACGAACCAAGGCAGATTCTTCATGACTGGTTCTGAACCCATCAAAGAAATGCAAAAATGGAACACGAGAACGCAAACTAGCCATATGGGCAATCGCGGCCATATCGTGTGCCTGTTGAACATTATGAGAAGATAACAAGGCAAAACCAGTTTGACGCACAGCCATAACATCGCTGTGGTCACCAAATATAGACAAAGCATGTGTTGCCAATGCGCGCGCCGCAACATGAATAACACAAGGGGTTTGTTCGCCTGCAATTTTATACATATTTGGAATCATCAACAACAAACCTTGTGATGCAGTAAAAGTGGTTGCCATAGCCCCCATTTGCAAAACACCATGCAAAGCACCTGCTGCACCGGCTTCTGATTGCATTTCGATAATTTCAGGTATCGCACCCCAGATGTTTTTTTTGTGTTGGAAAGACCACTCATCTGCTAATTCACCCATCGTGCTGCTGGGCGTAATTGGATAAATCGCTGCACAATCAACGCATCTGTATGCAACATCAGCGGCAGCCCAATTTCCATCTACAATCAATTTAGCCATATCAAAAAACCTTTACTTTCAAATCTGGCACAAATAATACTGCTTTTGTGGAATTAAAGCAAGTTTTATTATAAAAACACCGCCCAAAGCAAGCGGTGTTTTTTAGTATATTTTATCGTCTTTACCCGACCAATTTTTTCCACAAAGATTTTTTCTGTTGTGCTTTCTTGATTGGTTTGCGACGACGCGATGCGGTTGTTGTGACGCGTTTTGCCTCTACATGTTCTGCGCTTTTCTTTTTTGCATCAGTAGACGGTTGGTGTGCATCCAAAACATCGTCTGTTTTGACATTTTCAGCCACAACACGTTGAATTGAATATTGATCAATATTCATTAAACTATCATCACCAACAATCACTATTTCTGTTTCAAATTCTTTTTCCATTGCTGCCAATTCAGCACGTTTTTGGTTCAACAGATAAATTGCGACATCGCTTGGCACAGTCATAATGATTTTCTGAGCAGGCTTTGCCAACAATTTTTCCTGAAGATGACGGAACAATATGATTGATGCAGTTTGAATACTTGGCACAACACCTGCGCCCATACAGTGTGGACAAACAACATACGAAGATTCAATAAAACTGCTACGCAATCTTTGACGTGACAGCATCAAAACACCAAACGCATTGATTTTTGCAACCTGGGTTCTAGCGCGGTCATGTTTCATAACTTCGCGCATTTTTTGTTCCAATTTACGATTGTTCTTTTCATCTTCCATATCAATGAAATCGATTGCAACAATACCAGCCAAATCACGCAGACGTAATTGCAACGCAATTTCTTCGGCCGCCTCTAAATTAGTGTTTAATGCAGTTTGTTCAATATCTTTTTCTTTTATCGCGCGCGATGAATTCACATCAATTGTCACCATAGCTTCTGTCTGATTGATAACAATCGAACCACCAGACGGCAAAGTCACATATGGACCATGCAAACCTTCCAATTGTTTTTCAATGCCAGCTTTGGTCATCAAAGGCACAGCTACATCTTTATATTGAATCAACTGTTTACGTGGTGCGCGGCCATACATCTGTTGGAAATACGTTTTTGCTTCATCAAACGCCTCTTCACCTTGGACATACATTACATCTTCTTTGTCAGATATAAAATCACGAACGACACGACGCAACAAAGAATCTTCAGTATGAATTGTGACCGGCGCAACAGATTCCAAAGTGGTTTTACGAATATCGTTCCACAAAGATGTTAAATATTCATAATCTTTTGTAATTTCTTCTGCCTTTGCGTCCATTGCAGCAGTCCGTAAAACAACAGTCATACCCTTTGGTATTTTCAAAGAATGTAAAACTTCACGTAATCTGGCACGTTCTGTTTTATCAGATATTTTCTTAGATATACCATAACTGTTTCGTTTCCTGGAATTAGGCATCAAAACCGCGAAACGACCCGCTAATGACAAATATGTTGTCATAGACGCACCCTTTTGTCCGCGTTCTTCTTTTACGCCTTGAATCAATAAAATTTGCTTTGGTTTAATGACATCTTGAATTTTAAATTCATGTGCTCGTTTCAAAAACTCTTTGTTATCTTCACCGGCACTGCTGTCATCGTATTCAGCGATTTCATCTTCTTCTTCATTTGGATCATCGTCATCGTCAACGATATTGGCATGTGCCAATTCCAATAACTTCTTCTTTTGTTCAGGTGTGACCTGGTAATAATCTGGGTGAATTTCAGAAAACGGCAAAAAACCATTTTTCCCAGTACCATAATCAACAAACGCAGCCTGAAGCGACGGTTCAACCCGAATAACCTTTGCCAAATAAATGTTCCCTTTTATCTGGGGCTTAGTCGTTGTTTCTACGTCAAAATCAGACACACGATTTGTCGCGGTATCTACCACCACCACCCGTGTTTCTTCGGGATGAACACCATCCACATATATCT
>CAMZAC010000006.1 GCA_947304085.1 uncultured Alphaproteobacteria bacterium | reverse complement strand
CTTTCAGGTTTGATGCACCATTGGATATGCGGATGGATAAACGGTTATCTGTTAATGCTATGGATTTAATAAAAAATACATCTGTGGATGAATTGTCAAAAATTCTTTATGAATATGGGGATGTAAAAAAATCTAGATTGCTGGCTAGTATATTAAAAAAAGCGTTACCAACTACAACTATGCAATTGCGAGATTTAATAAAAAATCCACATGATATTACTCCAATATTTCAAGCTTTGCGTATTGCTGTAAACGATGAAATGGGTCAGCTTGAATCGGCATTGTATGGTGTTCATAATTTATTGAAATCTGGTGGTCGGTGTCTTTGTGTCACGTTTCACTCTGTCGAAGATCGGATTGTAAAAAATACATTTCGTCAATGGACAGATGTTGCTGGCGACCCACGATTACCGGTGGTTTCAAAACCAGATTATAAATTGTTAAAAGTATTTACGCCGTCAGAAACAGAGTTGGAACAAAATCCGCGCGCCAGATCTGCGCATTTACGAGGAATTGAAAAACTGTAAATATGCTGTTGACCTGATTTTTGATTTTGTGTAAAATATAAGAACAAAAAAAGGAAAAGGAAAGATGAGAAAAATACTAGCATGTTTTATATGTGTTTTTGCTGGGATGTTGTTGTTTGTTAATGTTGCAAACGCTGTGTGCCCTGTGTGTACAATTGCTATTGGTGCAGGTTTAGAGGGTATGCGTATTTTGGGTGTAAAAGATGTATTAACTGGTATTTGGGCGGGTGGTTTAACTGTTTCTTTAATTGGCTGGACTGCTAATTATATGAAAAGACACAATGTAAAAAATGTTTTTTGGTATGTTTTGAATGTTTTTGTTTATTTTGCATTGTTGGCTGGGGTATATTTCGTCCCGAGTGATAATCCAGTTGTAAAATGGTGGGAAAACTGCATGTGGGGTATTGATCAGTTTTTATTGGGTATTTTGGTCGGCAGCATGACTTTTGTTCTTATGGAAGTGTGGTATAAGCATATAAAACAAAAAAATGGTGGACATGCACAGTTTCCTTTTCAGAAAGTGGTTATGCCGTTTACAGGATTGTTGGTTATGACTGGTATTTTTTGGCTTGTTATTAAATATTTACCAACCGTCGGAATAGTATTGTGCTAATTAACTAAAAGGATAAAATTATGAAGAAAGCAGATAAAAAATTATCTTTAGAAGAAATGATAAAAAAATTAGATGAAGCTAAAAAAAACTAATCCGTTGGATTTGTCTTCTGACCAAGATTTGTCTATTGCGTTGATGAATTTGGTGTCTTTGGAAGAACACTTCTTTTTCAGTGGTGCAAAAACTCAAAAACCAGGTTTTTACGATTTAATAAATGTCGTTCGTAATATGCGTAAAGAATTAATGAAACGCATTGTTAAGAAGTCAAGCGCAGATGATGGTGAGGTTTGGTGTATTTCTAAGCATTTGTTAGCTGCATCTATGCGTTTATATGAAGTTGGGACAAAAGCGCTTGGTGTTGGAAATAAAAAGGATGCTTATATGATGTTCAGCAAGGCGTATGATTTGTATTCATTGTTTTGGGGATTGAATATGGATTTGATAGATTTGGATGGAGTTCATGAATCTGTCCCCGATTTTTACGAAGGTGCAACAAAAGTTTGCAATGTCGCGCAATCATCAAAGAAAGTTGCAAAATCAACAGAAAAAGTATCTGGTGTAAAAAAGTTGGGTCAATGGGTTAAAAATGCGGTTAATTGTTGCATTGAATAATTGCTTGATTTGATTAACCAAAAAATGGTAAAATACTTAGAAAGCAAGAGAGAAAGTAGTAAAGTGGCGGTTGCAATCAGAGGTATTCAAAGGATTATTTTACTGGCATTTGTTGTGCCTGTGGTTGCTTTTGGTGCGATTGCACAAAATCCGCGTGCGGGTGGTTCAAGGGTTATACAGCGTGGCAACACTGCGGCTGATGGTAATGCCAGCCTAAGGCGGTCCGCAACATCTGTGATTTCCAGATCTGCAGCGCGTCGTTCAAAAAATATTGACGTTGTGCACCATGTAGTTGCGAGAACAGCATCTAACGTATCTGCGCGTTCTGGAACGCGTTCTGTGTCTACTGCAAATGTATCAAGGGCTACTGTTGCATCCAAAACCGGCAAGGTTCGTTCTGCTGTGAATAAAAATATCAAGCCTAATAATGTGTCTCGTGCTGCTACTGCTCGGGCTACAGCAGTTTTTAATGATGTGTCTAAAATTGGTGGTGGGTATTCGAACTGTCGTGATGCGTATGCTACGTGTATGGATCAATTTTGTGCAAATGCAAATGCTACATACAGAAGGTGTTTTTGTAGCGACAGATTTTTGAAATTCAAGGATGTTTCTGATAATTTAAATACGGCTTTGTCAATGCTATCAGACTTTAAGTGGAATAATTTAAATGTCGTAAATAAAACCGCGGCTGAGGTTACAGCAATGTATACTGCAACCGCTGGTGAAGAGGCTATGGCAATAGATACTAGTGAGTCACAAAGAAAACTGGACGAAATTGGTGAAATCTTGTCTGGCAATAAATCTTCTTCTAATTCAACCAGCTTGTCTTCATTAGGAATTATTGATTTTGGTGATTTTTCGGATATTGGGGATATCTGGAATGATAAAGGAACCTCTTCTTCTATATTTAGCAGAAGAAAAGTTGAAGATATATCTGGTCTAGAGGGAGCGGCTCTGTATCAACGCGCCAGTAGTCAGTGCGCCAGCGTTACTCGCAACAATTGTCAATCTGATGTTATGTTTAATTTAGCTTCCTCTGCTTATTCTATCTTGGTGACACAAGATTGTAATGTTTTTGAAAAGGACATAAATATAAAAAAGGAACAGGTCACACAGAGTATTCGAGATGCAGAAAAAGCATTAAGAAATGCACGTTTGGATGAATATCGCGCGCGTAATTCTGATGATGTAAACGAATGTTTAGCAAAAGTTGAAGAGTCTATTATGCAAATATGTGGTTCTGGTTATGAAAAATGTTTGGACCCAACAGGTAAATATATTAATAGACAAACAGGTGAGCCTAAATATGATGAGTTATTTAATATAAGGTCAATAGCACCAAATTTAGTGGATTCTGGTGATATTTTGACAGCAAATGCAGCTTGGAATTCCGAATTAGATAGTTATAAAATATATGCCGAAACGGCTTTGAATAATTGTGTTGATTTATCAGATGTTGTCTGGCGTGAATTTAAACGTATGGCATTGATAAAAATTGCACAGGCACAAGATGACAAAGTTCAACAAGCAAAAGATGAGTGTATATCAGTTATCAAAGATTGCTATGATTATCAAACTGGTGAATTGACAGATTTTGCAGATACTGGTGACGCAAGGTTGAATGTTAATGCTGTTGGGCGTGTCACTGCCAGATCTGTGTGTTATGAAAAAGTTATGCAATGCGCTGCATTGTATGGCGATCCAGATGGATGTGTCTATGACAGAACGACGCGTAAAATATCCGCATCAGGAGTTAGTGGTAAAAAATGTGGTTTGCAAACATTGCTGACGTTTGTTGATAGCGTTGATTCTGCAAAAGTAGCTAAAGCTTGCGAAGAAGCTTTGGATGAGTATGCGCACGAGAGATGCCAACCAAAAACCACATATAAACAATGGCCAAATGGTGTTGATATGGTAGATACTTTGACAGGTGAAAAAATTGTTTCTGAATATCCTGATGGGTGCATGTATGAATCTAAAAAGTTGTTGCGTAATGATCTTACCCAGCATGCAAGAACTGTTTGTGCTTTGGATATGATTAAAAACGATGAATCGAACACCATAGGCGATTCGTCCGCGTTTAATACAGATATAGTGGAACGTGTTATAAAGAATATTTTTGATAGTTTGAATCTTTCATTTTCTATGGGATGTGAAGATGAAGATGTTGGTGGTGTATGGCTTGATACTATTGAGTTAACGGTTGCAGTGCTGGAAGGTTTAACTGTTAGCGATTTAAACGAACAGTTTTATAATAAATATTATGGTGGGACAAGTCTAACTTCTATTTTAGCTTCTGTAAAACAGGGTGATATAGGCGCTTGTGTAAAAACCACACAACAATTATGTTTGGCAATCGGTGGAACCAAAACAGACACAGGTTGTGATGTAAATAGTTTATTACCAGAAAGATGTGAGTGGTTAGACGGAATATGGGATTACACAAACCAAGTGTGTACAATACCATAAAAAAAATCAGATTATTTATTCTTTGTTTCCGTTTAGAGTTTTCAACATTTTCATAACCATTTCACGTTGGCTATCGTTTGCCAGTCCCCAATAAAGGTTTACTAATTGTAATGTTTCATTTTTTGCTAAGGGATCATTTTCTTTTGGTTCTGATACCCGCATGGAACGGATAGCTTTGGTTTCTGGGGGAAAATTACCGGGCAATCCGGAAAAGAAAAACGCAACAGAGGTTTCTAAGGCCTGGCTTAAATCAAACAAACGCGAGGCAGGAATACGATTTCCAGCGGTTTCATACTTTTGAATTTGTTGAAAACTTATCCCGCATTTTTTTGCCAGATCCGATTGGGTCATCCCCAGCATTACCCTGCGCAGTTGTAGTCGTTGAGCAATATAATTGTCTACTGAATTTATAAGTCCCGCCTTTCTTGTCATAATAAAACCCCATTGTTGGTAATATGAAAACTTTCCTTATACTTTTATACAATTTTTCTTTTTATTTTGCAATGAAAAAACATATATGATAACCTTGTGAAAGGTCAGAAAGGATAAAAAATGAAACCGATTGTTTTATGTATATTAGATGGTGTTGGTGTTAACACAGAAACAAAACATAATGCTGTTGCATTGGCAAATATGCCGTTTTTTGATGAATTATTAAAAAAATATCCGCATTCATTGTTAAATGCCAGTGGAAATGCAGTTGGTTTGCCAGATGGTATTATGGGCAATTCAGAGGTTGGACATACAACCATAGGTGCTGGCCGAATCGTAAATCAATTTTTACGCAGATTTGAAATACTGAATTTATCCAAGAACAAACAATTAAATGATTTTATTAAATCAGTTTTTAATGATGGTGGCGTAGTTCATGTAGCAGGTTTAATGTCTGATGGTCGTGTGCACGCTAATATTACAGATATTATCAAGACTGTTAAATATATTGTTTCCAAGGGTTTGCGTGTTTGTATTCATTTTATTGCAGATGGACGTGATACACCGCCCCAATCTGCCCAGAAATATATAAACTTGTTAAAGACTGAATTACAAGATTCATTTGAAAACAAATCTGTGTTTTTTGGGACATTATCTGGACGTTATTACACAATGGACAGAAACAATAACATTGACAGAACACAGCTTGCTTTTGATGCTATATCAAATGCAGAGGCAGAATTTCGTGCATCAACAATTGACGAAGCTTTGGCAAATGCTTATGCGCGCGGTGAAACAGACGAATTCATTAAACCAACAATCATAACACCAACAAAATTGACAGTGCGTGATGGTTTTATGTTTGGTAATTATCGCAGTGATCGTGCGCGTCAAATTATGCGCAAAGTTATTGAAAACGGCTGTCATATTTTGTGCTTTTCACAATATGGTGAAGGTTTAGACGAAGTTTGCCCTGCTTTGTTACCTGACATAAAAACAACAGACACGCTGGGTGATGTGTTGGCGGAAAATAGAAAATCACAATTGCGTATTGCAGAAACAGAAAAATATAATCATGTGACATATTTTATGGACGCTGAACGCAATATCGATTATGACAAGGAAGAAAAGATTTTAATACCATCGCCAGATGTTGCAACTTTTGATATGAAGCCCGAAATGTCTGCAAATGACATCACTGCTGCTTTATTACCAAAGTTATCACAATTTGATGTTATTATTTTGAATTTTGCAAACGGTGATATGGTTGGACATACCGGTAATGAATCTGCCGCAATTAAAGCGATGGAGTGTCTGGATAAACAATTGTCGGAAATTGTGCCAAATGTATTGAAGCTGGGTGGCGCAGTGTTAATTATAGCAGATCATGGTAATGCTGAACAAATGTGGGATGATGAGCATAATGTCCCATTGACTTCGCATACAACAAATCCTGTGAATTTTATTATGGTGTCAAACGGTGATTTTGTTGTACAAAACGGCGGTCTGCAAGATGTCGCACCAACAATCTTGAATTTATTAAAAATAAAACAACCTAAAGCGATGACTGGAAAATTTTTGATAAAGGAAAAATAGAACTATGAATACAAACAATATCATCACAAATGTAGATAAAATAGATGCGGAAAAATTAAAACACGCATCAGAAATAATTGCAAAATTACAAAACGAATTACCTGAATATATTGACCATGGACACGGTCCGTTCTTGGCGGCTATATATCAAGGTGATAAATTAATTGCTAAATGTGCAAATAGTGTCGTTATGGATAATTGCAGTAATCATCATGCCGAAATAAATACTATTCGTGCAGCACAATCTGAATTGAAAACCTATGATTTGGCCCCAAAAAATTTGGATTTATATATTACTGCAGAACCATGTATGATGTGTATAGGTGCGATTATGTGGTCTGGTATAAAAAACGTTTATTATGGCGTGCCATCCAAGAAAGTTGAAAAAATTACAGGTTTTGACGAAGGGTTCAAGCCAAATTGGTTGGAAGAATTCAAAAAACGCGGCATCAAAGTTTATGGTAATATAGAAACCGAACTGGGTGAAGATGTGCTAAAACAATATGTCAAATCAAAACATGTTGTATATAAGCCATCAAGATAATTTATTGCGCAACTGTGCAAAGAATTGCTTCAACATTTGTGCGGATTGTTCTGCATAGTCTGGCATTTCGTGAACTGTCGGTTTCCAAAGATGTTTATCGTTATCAAATATTTTTGCGTTATGTAATATTCCGCCCCCCTTTTCATCACGTGCTGCAAAATACACATTTTGAATGCGCGCAAATGATATGGCTGTTGCACACATAGAACATGGTTCTAATGTCACATATAAATCACAATCATCCAAGAATTTAGAATTCAATTTTTTACATGCTTTGGTTATAGCAATGATTTCAGCATGCAAAGTTGGATTTTTAGATTTTTGCACCCTATTTTCACCGCATGCTATAATTTTGCCGTCTTTGACAATAACGGCCCCAATTGGTACATCGTTATGTGCCAATGCTTTTTTTGCCAAAATAAATGCTTGATTCATAAAGTTCATATTTTATACTTTACAGTATGAAATCTAATTTGCAAATTATTTCTGGAAAGTATCGTGGTAAAAAGTTGTTTTTGCCAGATAAAGCGCGTCCAACACAAAACTTAGCACGTGGTGCTTTATTTAATATGATTTTGGATTTACCACTTGATACAACTAAACCTTTTGTTGTTTGGGACGCTTTTGCTGGGTCCGGCGCGTTTGGTCTTGAATGTATTTCCAGATACGATAATGCCAAAGTCATTTTTACAGATATTGAAACAGATGTTGTTAAAAAGAATCTTGATTCTATCAAGGCAAATGCAAAACTGGAGAAAGTTGATGCATTGTCAGTAATAAAAACATACGGCCCAGAGTGCGATTTGGTGTTCATAGACCCACCATATTCTATGTTTGGTGTTGGTTTGTTATTTGTTAAAAAACTGGGAAAAATTGCAAAATCTGGCACTATTCTTATATGGGAATATGAAAGTACACAACCAAAACCAAAAATAGATGACAAATGGATAATCTTGAAAGAAAAAACATATGGTCGCGCCAGTTTTATAATTTTAGTAAATAAATAATTATAAAACACTTGATTTTTCAATGTTTTTGATAAATAATATGGTCTGCACGACACCCTTGGAGGTCGTGTATAAGTACAAAATGTCATAAAAAGGATAAAAAATGGCTATTAAATTAAACGCTGAAATTCGCAAAGTTGCTGGCAAGGGGGCCGCACGTGCAGTTCGCAAGAACAAAAACATCCCTGCTGTTATCTATGGCGAAAAGAAAGAAGCTATGTCTATCGAATTAAATGGACATGAATTTGAAATGTTGTTGGGACAACCGTCTTTGCGGACAAAGTTATTCGAAATCACAACAAATGGCAACAAAGAAGACGCTATGTTGATGGATATTCAATATCATCCTGTGTCTGACAAAGTTGTTCATGTTGATTTTAAACGTATCAACGTTAAAGAACCAGTCCACGTGGTTGTGCCTGTGGAAGTTATTAATATTGATACATCCAAAGGTATTAAATTGGGCGGTGTATTAAACTTTGCTGTTCGTAAAGTTGCGTTGGTTGGTTTAGTTCAAGATATTCCAGAAAAAATTACAATTGATTTGTCCGATGTGACAATCGGTGATACAATCCACGGAACAGATTTGGTTCTTCCAAAGGGCGTTTCGTTGGGCTTGCACCAGGCTGAATTGGCTTTTGCAACAATTGGTGGTAAAATGCCAGAAGAAGCAGATAATAAACAAGCTGCTGCTGCAGCCACTGCTACTACAACTGCTGCGCCTGCCGCTGCAGCTGCAAAGAAATAATAAATTCTTTGATTTGCAAATTAAACCGCCATTTTGGCGGTTTTTTGTTTTTTAATTTTTTTCTTTTGTAAACTAATAGTATACGTATAACCAGACAGAATTCTGGAATAAGAAAACGTTCAAAATATTTTTATAATTTTGCCCCTTGAAATCATAGTTGTATTAACTATATCAACAGCATACATAATATATACACAAGGAGTAAAAACAATGGCAAAAGTATTAGGTATCGATTTAGGAACTACAAATTCCGCTATGGCTTTCATGGACGGAACTGATCCAAAAATCATTGAAAATAGCGAAGGTCAACGCACAACACCATCTGTGGTTGCAATCACAAATAATGGTGAACAGTTGGTTGGTATTACTGCGAAAAACCAGGCTGTCACAAATCCAGAAAATACTATTTATGAAATTAAACGTTTAATGGGCTTGCGTTTTGACAGCGAAGCTGTGAAAGAAATCCAAAAACGCGTTCCATACAAAATTGTCGCGGGCGATAATGGTGACGCTTGGGTTGAAATTGATGGCAAAAAATATGCCCCATCCCAGATTTCTGCTATGATTTTGTCTAAATTGAAAAAAGACGCAGAAAGCTATTTGGGCGAAACTGTGACAGATGCAGTTATTACTGTTCCTGCTTATTTTAACGATTCTCAACGTCAGGCTACAAAAGATGCTGGTCGTATCGCTGGTTTAAATGTTTTGCGTATTGTTAATGAACCTACAGCTGCAGCTTTGGCGTACGGCTTAGACAAAGACAAAGATGGCACTATTGCTGTTTATGACTTGGGTGGTGGAACATTTGATGTGTCTATTTTGGAAATCGTAGATGGTGTATTTGAAGTAAAATCTACAAATGGAGATACTGCTTTGGGTGGTGCAGATTTTGATGCACGTGTTTTGAAATACTTTATTGATGAATTCAAATCACAATCAGGTCTTGATTTATCAAACGATAAATTGGCCTTGCAACGTTTGAAAGAAGCTGCTGAAAAAGCCAAAATTGAATTGTCATCTAAAACTTCAACAGATGTTAACTTGCCTTATTTGACCGCGGATGCTACAGGTCCAAAACACTTCAATATTACTTTGACACGTGCAAAGTTGGAATCTTTGGTTGCTGATTTGATTGATAAAACAATTGAACCGTGCAAAAAAGCTTTGAAAGATGCCGGTTTAACAACTTCACAAATCAACGAAGTTATTTTGGTTGGTGGTCAAACACGTATGCCAAAAGTTGTTGAAACAGTTAAAGAATTCTTTGGCCGCGAACCACACAAAGGCGTTAACCCAGACGAAGTGGTTGCATTGGGTGCAGCGATTCAAGGTGGTGTATTGAAAGGTGAAGTCAAAGATGTCTTGTTGTTGGATGTAACACCTTTGTCTTTGGGTATTGAAACTTTGGGTGGTGTATTCACAAGATTGATTGACCGTAATACAACAATTCCAACCAAAAAATCACAAATATTCAGCACTGCAGAAGATAATCAATCTGCTGTGACTATTCGTGTGTTCCAGGGTGAACGTGATATGGCTGCAGATAACAAATTGTTGGGTCAATTTAATTTAGAGGGTATTGCCCCTGCCCCACGTGGTATGCCTCAGATTGAAGTATCTTTTGATATTGATGCAAATGGTATTGTGCACGTATCTGCAAAAGATAAAGGCACGGGCAAAGAACAAGCGATTTCTATTAAATCTGATGGTGGATTATCGGAAGATGAAATAAATCGTATGGTTAATGAAGCCGCTGCAAATGCTGAATCAGACAAAAAGAAAAAGGCATTAGCAGAAGCAAAAAATACCGCTGAAACAGCAATATTCAGTATTGAAAAATCACTGAAAGAACATGGTGACAAAATAAGCAGCGAAGAACGCGAAGCAATCGAAAAGGCAAAACAAGAATTGTCTGACGAATTGGCAAAAGCAGATGCAACTGCTGAATCTTTGAAAGAAAAAACAGACGCTTTGTCTGAAAAGGCAATGAAATTGGGTGAAGCCGTTTATAAAGCAGCTCAAGAAGCACAACAGCAACAAGCATCTGAAAACAAATCTGAATCTGGTGATAATAATGCTACAGATGCAGATTTTTCTGAAAAGAAATAACAACATTTTTCTTTCCTTTAAAAACATCGCCCTTGCGGGCGGTGTTTTTTTGTGATATAATACTGACAGCATAAAAAGGAGGAAAATATGCTCAGAATACTTACTGGTTTGTTATTTAGTTTGCTTGTCATTATTAGTGTTTGCGCTTCTTTTGTTGTTGGTGTTGAAACACTTTTGGAATACAATACAAGACCTATGGCTTGGATTTGTTTTATACCAGCGATGATTGTGTTCATTATGAGCTGTGTGGGTTTGTTTATTTTAATTACAACCAAAGCGAATATTACAATCAGCAAACAATTTGTGCCTGAGAAAACAGTTGAAACTAAGAAAACAAAGAAAAAATAATCAATAAAAAACCGGTCAAAAACTGACCGGTTTTTTTATTTCTTTTTTTCACCAATATATATTCCCATATTTGTCGCAATTTGTAATAGATTACTATCTGGTTCGACATAAGCGTTTGATGTCATCATATTTGGAATATTTGGGTCTTTTTGAGGTTTGCCTGCTTTGAAAAAATCATCCAAAGAAATCGTTTTATATTCCCCGTCTTCTAATGTGGTCATAACAAAAGTCTCATTGTTTTCAATTGCAGAAAAAGCACAATCAACAAAACCAGCGGCCAAAATTCTATCACTAGCAACTGTATCACCAGCCCTTTGAATATGTTCTGGAAATGCTGTTCGATTTGGAATATTCGCAGTATTCAATTTACGCGAAACCATATCTGCAGGTCTGCCAGAATGACCGCGTAAAGATATACCTTCGCTGACCAAAATAATACCATAATCACGTTTTGACGATTTAATATGTTTAATCAGATTATCAATATCAAATTTTATTTCTGGAATTAAAATAGCGTCTGCTGCGATCGCGATACCAGCATGTAATGCTAATTGTCCGCAATCGCGTCCCATGGTTTGCACAACAAACCAACGATGATGACTGCGTGCTGTCAATAACAGCTGGTCACAATACTGTGTCAATTGTTGAACAGCTGTATCAAAACCAATAGTTTTATCTGTTTTTGGTATATCCATATCAATAGTTTTAGGTATACACACTAATGATAAACCTGTATAGATTTCACGATATGTATACGCCAAAGATAAACTACCGTTGCCACCAACTAGAATTAAAGCGTCTAATTCTAAATCATGTAAAGATTTTTTCAATTTGCTATTAAAAGCAGATAATTTGCCAGCGCGTGCAGAACTTTCAAAATTGATGGTTCCTGCGTGTCCATTGGATAATATACTGCCTGCCAGATGACTGTTTGCAAAATGAAAATCTTTACAATTTAATTCTATTGTTCGTGCAGGTGATGAATATAATCCATCTGTTCCATCCAATATACCAATTAAATTCCATTTGCGTAATGCGCAACCGTCCATCACGCGTTGAATTACTGTGTTTAAACCAGAACAATCTCCACCCGTAGTCATAATGCCTATTTTTTTTGTTTTCAAAGCTTTTCTCCTGTTGTTCAATTGCGTTCATTATACCACAAATCTCTTGACAAATAAATAAAATTTGGAATAATTTTGTCAAATAACATAAATAAGGAATATATTATGGCAACAACTAATATTGGAAAAACAAAACGCTCTACAGATGATATGATAAATAATGCAGTCGACAGACAACAGTCTTGGCTTGAAAATCGTCGTTCTTTTACACGTAATTTTTTAAACAGATTTCATATTTTTAATAAACCTGTTGAACAAACAAAGACCGTTGAAAAAACAGATAATAAACGCAACAAAAGTGTTTTGCGTGCATATTGGTTGCCAATACTTTGTGCTATATTGGTTATTTTAATCGCTATATTTATCGTATTGTTTAAAATAAATACACCAGTAAAGGTAATTGCACCATCTGTTCCAGAACCAATTATCAAACCAGTAGAAAAACAACCTGTTTCAGAACCCATGTTTGATTTGGTGCGAATTGAACAATCTGGTAATATCGTGATTGCGGGTCGTAATGTAAAAGAATCAAATATATCAATTATGATTAATAAAAAAATTGTCGCGACAGAACACACAAATACAGATGGCGAATTTGTTTATGCCCCATCAGATGCCTTGATGCCAGGTAATTATGTGATTTCATTGATTGATACAGATAAAAATATCAAATCTAAAGATTCTGTATTCGTTTATATTTCTGAAAAGGGTTATAAAAATTCTGTGTCTTTGTTGATGACCAAAAATGGTAGTAAAGTTATGCAAGCACCAGAATTGTTAGATGGAGATTTAGTTGTTTCAAAAATAGATTATTTGGACACAGGCCGATTGGTTGTGACAGGTAAAGCGTTGCCAAGATTACGTGTATCTTTAACATTAAATGACAAATATCTTGGTTTTGCTCGTGTGTCTGATTACAAAAACTTTGGTTTGGGTGCAGATGTTGGTGATTTGAAGGCTGGCGAAAATTATAAAATCAATATTCGTTTACACGACACAGAAGGAACTACTATTGCAAATGTCGAACACAATTTTGTTATGCCTGAAATGACAGGTGATGATAACACTTTTTATACCGTTCGTCGTGGTGATTGTTTGTGGATAATTGCACGTAATTTCTTGCGCCGTGGAGTGTTGTTCACGATGATTGCGGAACGCAATAATATCAATAATCCTGATTTGATATTTCCAGAACAATTATTGCAAATACCGACAAAATAATAAAAACACAAAGGGGGCTGTGTATGAACGAAAAACGTAAACTACACAGTGATTATGTAAACAACAAAGGTATGACTGCTGAACAAGAAAAAGCAGACTATTTAGCAGCATCGGTTAAATTCTTGTTGCAAAGAAAAAAACTGCCGAACGAGATACTGATAACATTGAATAATATGCTTCGTCAATTAGAAGACAAAAACACACCACCTAAAAAGATTTTGCGCAGCATAGAAGCAAAGCTTGCGCGTATCACAGAAGAATATAGCAGATAACAAGGAGGAAATACGTGATATCATATAAAGAATATGAATGCGCATTGGCTTTGGTGCAAAATTATAATAAAAACCCAGATGCCAAAGAATGTATGGATGAAGCAGAAGAACAAAGTTTTCAAAAAGCGCTGGATATAATAAAAGAATATAAGAAACAGAGTAATTCAGCAAAAAGTGTTGAAACACAAAAAACAAAATAAAAAGCAACCCGTTATTCGGGTGCTTTTTAATTAACATGGTAAACCCTGTTTGGTTTGCGTGGAATATTTGGTATTGAATTATCTGCTGCATAGCCAAGTATACAATAACCGATACCTTCCCAATTACCAGTGATATTCAAAGATTTTAACAATTCTTGATATTCTGGTTTTTCAAAAGTTTCTTTGGTGCGGCAAATCCAGCAACTACCTACCCCTAACGCATGTGCGGCTAACATTAAATTACCCATTACCAAAGAACCATCATACACATAATCTGCATAATCTTTGTTGGCAATAACAACCAAGACTACTGGTGCACCATAAAACGGATCTGCACCGTCATACAAACCATCAAATTGCGCTTTTGCTGTGGATAATTTGTTGCGCAATTCTTTATTTGTGACCGCAATAATTTTTGTTTCTTGATGATTCATGCCACTGGCAGCATAAAGCCCTGCTTCAATGATTTGGTCTATTTTTTCTTGTTCAACCATATCTGATTTATATTTACGAACACTTCGTCTGTTTTTTATAGATTCTAGGATAGTATTCATTATAAGCTCCATATCTTTATTTTTAGTCTTTGCTATCATATCAATAAAAATTGGTGGTGCGGGCGAAGGGAATCGCTTGGCATAAATGCCTGCGGGGCA
>CAMZAC010000005.1 GCA_947304085.1 uncultured Alphaproteobacteria bacterium | reverse complement strand
GCGCAACCTTGCCAAGGTTGAGGTCGAGGGTTCGAGCCCCTTTGCTCGCACCAGAAATCTTAAAAACACCCGAAAGGGTGTTTTTTGATTTCTACGGCAAAGGGGCGAGAACCCGGAGGGTTGCGAGGCGAGGCAACAAAGTTGCCGAAGTACTTTGCTCGCACCAGAAATCTTAAAAACACCCGAAAGGGCGGTTTTTGATTTTGTCGGTTGTATGTATAATCTTGTTGAAAATCGTTGTTTGTTTTGTTTATAATCGAACCTGTTGTGACAAAATTAAGAAAGGAATATTTATAATGACGCAGATATTACATGAAACATACCTTGATTATTCTGATATTTTAATACGACCAAAAATGGGGATAAATCTAAATTCTCGTAAAGATGTCAATTTACAACGTGTGTTCAAGTTCAAGCATGGTCAGACCAGAACCGGTCTTGGTATTTTTAATGCGAATATGGCTACGGTTGGGAATTTTGCGATTTCTAAACAGTTATTAATAAAGGGTATGTTTGCGACATTACATAAGCACTATACGGCGGACGAAATAGGGGAATTTATAAATTCTTGTCGTCAGAGCAATGTGCCGTTAGACAATGTATTTATAACGATTGGTCTTAAAAACATAGATAATGACATTAAAAAATTGAAAGATTTGGAATCTAAATATCATTGGGTTGAATCGCGCAATATTTGTATAGAAGCACCAAATTTTTATATTCAAAAAGCATTGGGTGCGTGTTCGCAAAGAATTTCCAGATTCTGTGATAATGGTTGGAAATATTGCCAGTGGTGATATTTGCCTGAAATTGTTAGATTATGCAGATATTATTAAATGTGGCATTGGCAGTGGTTCGGCATGTTTAACCAGAAAACAAACGGGTTGTGGTGTGCCGATGGTATCTTTGATTTTGGAATGTGCTGATATTGCGCACTCTGTAAATGGTCATATTTGTGCAGATGGTGGAATTGTTGATGTTGGAGATATATGCAAAGCGTTGTGTTTAAATTCAGATTTTGTAATGGCTGGTGGTATATTTGCTGGTACTGACGAAGCAGAAGGCGACATCATAGAAAAACATTATGAAACAAATGAAATAGTAAATGGCAAACGCGTTATCCAAACCAAGTATTTCAAAATATATTATGGCATGTCTTCGGAATATGCCAATAATAAATTTGCTGGTGGTATGTGTAATTATAAAACATCCGAAGGTCGCGAATTGTTGATACCTTATACGGGGGCTATAGATAAAGTTTTACAAGATATCAATGGTGGAATTGCATCATGTTGCACGTACGTTGGTGCTGCTGCGGTTAAACATTTACCAAAATGTGCGACAATAATTCAGGTGCACAATCAATTAAACAAAGTATTTGAAAAATATGCAGTAAATAATTAATTCTTTACTTTTAGATTCTTTCGGGTATAATCGGCGATAATATGAAACAAGGTATAAAATGCTCTTTTTAATTAAGATGCGCACCATCAACAAAGTATGACGGACGCATCTATTAGTGTGTCCGTTTTTTTAATAACAAAAAGGAAAACAAATGGCCGAAACAAACGTAAATATATCTACAAATGAATTGGAAGCACGCATGCAAAAGGCCGAAAATATTAAGCAACGCGATGGTGTTGTTTGGAAAGACAGATTTGAACGCACACATACTATCGCAGCTGCGCGTGAATTACCAGATGATACACCTGTCGTTTTGGCTGGTCGCGTGACTGCTTTGCGTTGGTTGGGAAAATTGATGTTCGGTCGTATTTATGATATCGAAGGTGAAATTCAATTTTCTATGTCCCGTGAGGAAATCGGCGAAGATGATTACAAATTTATGAAGGCCAATGTTGATATGGGTGATTTTATTGGTATCACCGGAACATTATATCATACAACAGCTGGTGAATTGACTGTGCGTGTATCAAAATATACCATTTTATCAAAAGCGTTAAGACCGTTGCCAGAAAAGTTTCATGGGTTGACTGATGCAGAAACGCGTTATCGTCAGCGTTATTTAGATATTATTTCTAATCCAGAATCACGTAATGCGCTACTTGGGCGTTTCAAAATGACACAATATTGGCGTGAATTTATGAATAATCATGGCTTTTTAGAAATCGAAACACCAATCATGCAAAATGTTGCATCTGGTGCAGCAGCAAAGCCGTTTATAACACATCACAATGCGTTGGATGTTGATTTTCAATTACGCATAGCACCAGAATTATTTTTAAAACAAGCGATAGGTGCAGGCTTTGATAAAGTATATGAAGTTGCAAAAGATTTTCGTAACGAAGGTATGGATGCAATGCATTTGCAGGAATTTACAATGGTTGAATGGTATGCTGCGTATTGGGATTTTCGTGATAATATGAAATTTACATGGGATTTGGTGCAACATTTAATTAAAACAATGCGTGGGACTTTGCAAATTGAATACCAAGGGACAAAACTTGATTTTTCATCTTATGAAATGATAGATTACACCGCAAAGATGAATGAGTTGTTTGGTTGTGATATATTAGAATTTGATGATGTTGATAAATTGCGCAAACAACTGATTGACCAAGGTATGTTCACAGCTGATGAATTAGAAGATTTAAAATCTATACCAACATTAGTGGACTATGTTTATAAGCGCAAGATACGTGGAAATATAATTCAACCTGCGTTCTTGTATAATTACCCGACATATATGGTGCCATTGGCGCGACATAATGATAAAGACGACAGATGTCTGGATATGTTTCAATTATTGGTATGTGGCGCAGAAATTTGCAAGGGATATTCTGAATTAGTAAACCCAATTCAGCAACTAAAAGCATTTGAAGACCAAGCTAAAAATATCGCGCATGGTGATGAAGAAGCTTTTAATCCAGATAATGATTTTGTTCGTGCAATGGAACATGGGTTTCCACCAATTTCTGGGGTTGGTATGGGTATAGACAGATTATCCAGCATCATTTTTGATCAGCCAACACTACGTGATGTTATTTTGTTTCCGATGATGAAATAAAAGGATTTGTTATGACAAACCAAACACAAATACAAGATGTTTTTCAGTTGACCAAACAAAACGATAGAAACAATTTGGCAATCATTGAAGACGCATATAAAACAAAACGCATAGATAAAGCGACACGGGATTATTTGACAGTGCTTTATACAAATTCCATGGATTTGTTTCGCGAAGTGTTTTTGCACATTGGTAAATGTTTTGGTGCTCCAAAGGCTGCTGTAAAGCCGTATGATTATATAACAGATTCAATCATAGATAAAACGATTACTATTTCAGATATTAATCCGCTGTCTTTGTATTTGGTTAATCATCGTTTTGATATGGATCCAATGCGTAATCAATTTTTTGCCAGCACCCAAGGTCATAAAATAGATTTGGCAGTATCATCAATCGTGACAGTTATTGTTGGTGCGCAAAAGAAAGTAGAACGTGCATTAGATAAAATAACAGGTAAATATTACAAGAATTATGTAAATGAAGTTTTAGAAACTGTTCATAAATTATTGATTCAAACAGAACTGGAACCCAAAGCACAAACAATGATGGACAAAGTCCATGAAATATTTACCAAAACATTTGTAACAGATGCCGCGACCGCTGTATTAAAAGTGATTGGAACAAAACATAACCAACTTGCAGCAGATATTGTGCGTGCACTGGATAAAATTGTGCCACCTTATCGAAAGTTGCGTGATGTATGGCGTGTAAAATGTTTGTTTGATTTGGTGCCCCAGGCACGAACATTTTTGGAACGTGTGTATGAAATGTGGCCGGATAAAATAATATCTAAACATGACAGTTTTTTTGATATACAAAATCCGCGTGGTTATCGTGATGCTAAATTCACCTTGAACATTGGTACACCTGATAAAGTGATACCGTTGGAAATTGTTTGTCAGGTTCGAACATTTTTCGAATTTGAACATCAAACACATATTGCATACGAACAATCACGTCAAAATAATACAAGAAACACATCAAAATCTTCAGATGTCATTGATACCCGTACCGAAAATATGCATATATCTGGGGTAAAGAAATATAATGAAATGATTTTAGATTGTTTAGAATCGTTGTTTGATAGAATTGGTTGGAATATTTTATATGGGGCAGGTAATGATCAACTGTGTATCATCCGCAAAAAATAACAGATGCCATTTACAGCAAAGTCACACATGCGGTTGAAAACGAAATATTTTTTGTTCCAAACGCACCTGCAAAATTGACCAAAGACCAACAAGTTGTAATTTTCAGATGGATGGCAAAATTTATATTGGTTTCTGCGATGCCATATACATATTCAAATTGGTCTGTTCCATCAGATACAATGCCAGGCAAATTCTTTAAGTTTATAATGAAGGAATTGCAACGGTATTATAAAAAATAATCAAATAAAAAAACAGTGGCATTACGCCACCGTTTTTTTGTGGTTTTAATCGTCCAAACCTGCTGCTTGCAAAGCACATCTTGTCGCGCACGTATCATCACAATTAGCTGTATTTTCAAATGTTTCGTAGGGGGCAGATCCACCTTTATCAAAACATGAACATTTGGTTGCTTCGCATTCAACAAAACCGGACGAATCACCTATTTGCCAAGAGTTTTTGTTCATAGCTTTACATTTTGCAGTTTTTTGTGTGTCATCTATGTTTAGTGTTGTACCTTGATAGTGTTTAAACGAACAGTGTCCGGTTGAGTTTCTTGCTATAATAACTTGCGACCAATCAAAAGTCTTTTCTTTTTTTACTGTCAGATTTGGCAAGCGAATTGTCCACTTTCTTGATGTATTACCTGTTTCTGAACATTTAATTCCCTTTGTTTTATAATCGTTAGGCAAATTGGTCGGAAAATTTATATCGGGTAAATTTAATTGGGTAAACTTTGATTTAACACCTTTTATTGCATCAGCATAAGAAGTATAAGATTCATTAAATGTGCAATCTGGATTTTCTGCTGTGCAGAAATTGTTGCCCTTCTTAACAACACCATTTGCTTGGGTATTTGTTTTGCCCTCAGCATTAGCATTCTGGGCTTCTTCACATTGTGGGTTATTATAATCAATTTCGTTTCCGTCAGTATCTTTACATGTTATTCCAGCATGATTATACGTTATTATAAAACTTATGTTGTTATCATTTATTGTTGATTTTGTTTTGGTATACTTCACTTTGTTGTTATCGGCGATAATACCTTTAAATTCTTCTTTAGCCTTTGCAAATTCTTCATCTACTGTTTTCTTGGTTATAACGTTGTTTGTTTTACCAATAATACAATTAAGAACGCAGCTTGGACACTTGTCAGCTTCTTTTGCCTCCAGCTTCCACCCATCATGATCTGTACAAATAGAGGCAAAGTTTTTATATTTATCCCCAGATGTCGTAGATGTGTTTTTTTCTGGTTTTTTACCATTTTTTGCATTTTTTGCTTCTTCTTCACGCTTTTTCTTTTCTAGCTCTTTTTTTTCCAATTCAGCTTTTGCTGCGGTTAAATCGTCTGTCTTGTCTTTCAGAACAATAGCTTCTGCCACATTTGCAACAACACCAACCGCAGTAATACCCAAAGTAGACAAACCAGCAATTTTCAAACTTTCAGTTGTCCCTTTGCATTTCTTTAATTTATCCATTTTTTCTTGTTTTTGATTAACCAATTCGGTCACACGTGGATGTTCTGCGTGTAATAAGCCAGGCATTAATGACAAAATCACACCCAAAGAAACCAGTTTTTTCATGATGATCCTTCCTTTTGTTATTTGTTATACATTATCTCATATTTTGGGTTTTAAATCAATTGTTAATTTATACCTGTCTTATTCGCTTGCGTTTATATATCTTTTTGGTGTAAACTGAAAACAGGTTATTGATGGTTTACAATAACCGTAACAAATATATGACAAAGGATAGGAATTATGCGTCAGGGTAAAGTAAAATGGTACAATGGTAAAAAATGCTTTGGGTTTATCAGTCCAGACACTCCAAATGAAAACGGCAATACAGATGATGTTTTTGTGCATTCCAGTGCACTAAAGGCGGCTGATTTGCGTTTCTTGAACGAAGGTGACATTGTTGAATTTGAAGAAGAAGTTCGCAATGACAAATTGTCTGTCACAACATTGAAACTGATTCAACGCGACGAAGAATCTGCAAAAAGATTCCAAGAACGTCGTGCAGAACGTCGTCGTGCACGTGAAGACAGAAAGCATCGTGAAGAAAAAGAAACCCGTCGTTCTGGTTTTGCTTTCTGGAAAAAATAATTGAAAAATTTTTGTTAAAAACTTTCCAACCGCCCATCTGGGCGGTGTTTTTTTTATTCATCATCTGCGTTGGCCATTGGATGTGCGTGATTATAGACATCCATAATTTCAGCCATATTAACCTTGGTATATAATTGTGTTGTTGATAAAGATGCGTGACCTAACAATTCTTGCAAACTTCGTAAATCTGCACCACCAGCGAGTAAAGCAGTTGCAAAAGTATGTCGCAGTGCATGCGGTGTCACATAATCTGGTAATTGTAAATAGTTGCGAACGTGTTCAACGACTTTTTCAGCCATACGCGGTGACATAGGCAAACCACGAATACTGCGAAATACGGGTTCGTCAGCATTATGTCCAAACGGACGAATTTTTACATATTTATCCAATGCTATATTGACCGCAGGTAAAACAGGAACTATACGTTCTTTGTTTCCTTTACCAACAATTCTTAATGATTCTGGATTGTTTGCTATATCTTTGTTTTTCAATGATAATGCCTCTGAAATACGTAGACCACAACCAAATATTAATACTACTAACGCCCAATCACGCGCCATTATCCATGGTTCATTACTATCTATTGCTTTGATAGCATCATGCATTTCTGCAATATCTGTTGTTTCTATGGCCTTTGATAATTTGCGTGGCACTTTGGGTGAAGATATTAAACCAATAGCATCATTTTGTATATTCTTGTATTTGTTCAAATATTTATAAAATGTTCGTAACGAAGACAGTGCGCGTGCAGTCGATTTATGTGATAGTTCGCGCTTTGCACGATCAGCCAGCCACGAACGAAAGCCCAATGTATCAATGCGTCCAATATCGTTTATTTGTGGTGTGGTATCTGTAAATTTTGTGTAAAAATCAATAAAATCAGATATATCATTTTCGTATGCCAATACAGTATGTATTGAATAATTTTTTGTATTCAATAAATAGTTTTTAAATTCGTTAATTATTTCGTTCATATCTTTATCTGATTTCAAATGTTGCGGACGCTCTGCAAAGGCTTCTTTTGCGGGTTGTTTGGTTTAACCTAACATAGCTTTTTTGACACGTGTAATAGTTTTTTCAGCAACAAGACACGCGCGTTCTGCACCATTTTTTAGAATAGCATCCAGTTCATCTTTGTTTGCCATTAAACGTTCGTATTCTTTGCGCGGTTCAGACAAAACCGAATTGATTTTTTCAAACAACATTGTTTTGGCCGTTCCGTATCCCATACCACCATTTACAAACATCTGTCTGAATTGTTCGATTTCTTGTTTGTTTGCAAAGTGTGAATACAATTGGAATATCGTAGATTCATCTGGATTCTTTGGTTCTTCTGGCGTCTTGGAATCTGTGATAATACGCATAATTTTTTTCTTTAATTCAGATTCCGGTGCAAATAATGGAATCGTATTATCATAAGATTTGCTCATTTTTCGACCGTCTAACCCAGGAACCAGTCCTGTGTCTTTACCAATAACAGGCTCTGGTAATTTAAAGATTTCGCCATAGGTATTATTAAAATATCCTGCAATATCACGTGCAAATTCAACATGCTGTTTTTGATCGGCACCCACAGGAACAATATCTGCACCGTATAACAAAATATCAGCAGCCATCAAAACAGGGTAGGTGTATAATCCCATATTGACCCCAGAATCAATATCAATTCCGGCCTCTGTATTCTTTTCAACCATAGCCTTGTACGAATGCGCGCGGTTCATCAAACCCTTTGGTGTCACGTTCATTAAAAAGTTAGATAATTGATAAACGCCTACAATATCAGATTGACGGAATAAAACTGCGTTGTTCAAATTTAATCCCAACGCAACCATTAACGCAGTGATTTCATAAGAATACTGTTTAATCAACTTTGCGTCTTTGATTGTGTTCAGTGCATGCAAATCAGCAATAAAAATGTATGTTTTATTGGTGTTTGCCAATTCTATCAAAGGTTTTAACGCACCAACATAGTTGCCAAGATGCGGAATACCCGTTGGTTTAATACCTGTTAAAACAATTTTGTTATCTGACATTTTTTCTACCTTCTTTTGGAAATATTTTAACACTTTTTTTGTAAAAATTCAATATATTTGGCGTGTATGAGCAGGCAATAAAAAATCCCACACATAGTGGGATTTTAATTTTGCATTGCGTTCTATTATCTTGAATAGAATTCAACAACCAATTCAGGGTTCATTTCTACTGGATATGGAACATCCTCAAACTTTGGAACACGAGTAAATGTTGCTGTAAATGCAGCGCTGTCTACTGTGATGTAATCTGGAAAATTACGTTCGCCAGATTCCAAAGCCAATACGACCAATGGCATTTGTTTTGCTTTTTCGCTGACTGTGATAACATCACCAGGATTTACACGATAAGAAGCAATTTTTACCCGTTTGCCATTGACATAGATATGACCGTGACTGACCAATTGACGAGCAGAGAATACAGTTGGTGCCAATTTAGAACGGTATACCACTGCATCTAAACGTCTTTCCAACAAACTAATCAAATTATCAGGTGTGTCACCTTTCATATTGTTTGCTTCTGCATAATATGCATGGAATTTCTTCTCGCCAACATTACCATAGTATCCCTTCAAAGTCTGTTTTGCACGCATCTGCTTTGCATAATCAGAAGAACTTGTTTTACGAGATGTTGGTCCATGTTGACCAGGTTTATATTTGCGTTTATTAAATGGGGATTTAGCCTGACCCCACAAGTTGACGCCCAAAGAACGAGCGATTTTCAACTTACGTGTGCTACGTTTTGCACCAGCTCTTGCCATAATATTTATCCTTTGTTTTTGGTTTTCATTGTGCCGAACATTTCACAGAATCCTTATTTCAAGTAGGACCAAAAGACACCACTGATTATTCTTTTCTGGTTATTCATCGAACGCTATTTTATAATGTTTTTTATTAAAAAGCAAGAAAAAACCACCGTTTTCGGTGGTTTTAAATTGTTAATGTTCTTTATGTATAATTTTAATTTTCCCAATCTTGACTTTGTTTGTATCAGAAAGCCGTTTGTATTCTTGATAACCAGCTTGCAGGTTCTTTTTTATTTTACAAGCAAAATCTGTAGTGACATCCAAATTACGTACATGTGCAGTGCCTATTTGATTTAAAAAAACGTCACCGTGCAATGTAGTCACATATACCGGCTTTATTGGTTTTTCTATGCCTATGCAGGCTTTGCCGTTTTTTGTATGTAAATCTACACGAAGCAAGAAATCAATCATGTTGTTTTTTTCAAAGGCAGCAATAATATTGGTCTCGTTATCAACAGAAGGTTTTTTAGTAATGCAATATTCGCCACAAATATCGTAATCGTTAGTTGGGTTAGATACACTATTAATAGAGCATACGTTGTTTGTGTATATGTAATCCACCATAACTTTGTCACGTGTCAGTTTTTTAGGTTGCATATCAAAAGTCAGACTGCTGTTTCTCATGTTTTGTATCCCTTTGTTAAATAATGCGATTGGCAAGTTTAATCTTTTAATGTAAAAAGTCAAGCGGTTGTATTAAAAAAATGCCCCGGTCAATAAAACCGGGACACAGATGATAAACCTAAGAATTATTTCATTACAAAATGAATGCTGTATTTTGGTTTTTTATCAGCACCCAAAGCAGCACGTATCACTTTGTTTGAAGCATTTTGTGTTGCAGCAAACAAAACATCTTTATTTTTGCGTTCTGTTTTAGTCAGTTTATCAATGGCGTTCGTAATTTCCTTTAAAAATCCGCGTTTATCAATTGGTAATGTGACGAAAATTGCACCATTAGCAGCAATTTTCTTGCGGGTTTTATATACGGGGTCGTCTGCGCTGCGTTCGGTTTCGCCTTCCATAACGACGAAACCTGTCGGTATAGATTCGCAAACATATGGTTCGTTTCCGTCAGACAATGCGATCATATCGCCGTTATGAACTAACATCATATGTTTTGCACCACCGCGTTCCATAGCCATTTTACCGTTTAACATTTCGCTGATATATTCACCGTGCATAGGTATAGAAACCTGGGGGTGAACAATGTCATAAAAACGTTCAAATTCAGGGCGACCAGCATGACCAGATGCGTGCAAATGGTCTGTGTCAAATATAGTATATGTCTTTATTCCCATACGTGCTAATTTGTTATACAGATATGAAACATCTTGTTCGCGCCCTGGGATTATAATCGCACTGAAAATTACTGTATCTGTTGGCAACAATTTTAATTCTTTAACATGTCCGTTGCAAAGACGGGTCAACATAGCAAATTTTTCACCTTGGGATCCAGTTAAAAATATAGCTTGTTTTTCTGCCGGCAAATCTTTGATTTCTTCGTGTAAATAAACATCGTCTTTACCCAGATAACCAAATTTAATACCAATTTCACGGAATTCTGGCAAGCCAACATATGGTACAGGGTTTGGATTGCTACGTTCTTTGATAGCGGCCACACGTCCTGCTGCGTGGGCGGCTTCCGAAAACATCTTTATACGTGCTAAACTTCTGGAATATCCAGTCACAAACACGCGTCCAGGTGCTTTTTTCATGATTTCAGTCAGCGTGTCACGAACTTGTATTTCTGTCGTTTGTGGTGTTTGTCTCTCTGCTGATGTAGAATCGCAAACACAGGCTAACAATTTTGGATCAGAACCAATTTCGGACAGTCTTGCATAATTCGTGTTATCTTCAATGGGATTATCATCATTAAATGTCCAATCGCCTGTATGTAATATTTTACCTGCAGGTGTTTTGATGATCAACATTTGAGCTTCTGGAACAGAGTGAGTCACATGAAACGTTTCAACCGTAAAAGGTTTCAAGTCCAATTCTGCGCCATGATGGTCAAATTCAATAATATCTTTGTCTGGATTAAAATCCATTTCGATACCAGCAAAAGTCTTGCGTAAGATTTCAGCAGGGAAACGTGTGCAGTAAATTGGTTTTCTGAACTTTGGCCAAATGTATTTTAATGCACCAATATGGTCTTCGTGACCGTGTGTCATAACAAAACCGACTACATCTTTTTTGTGTTTTTCTAACCAACTTGTATCACAGTATTGAACATCGCCAGCACCGATTTCTTCTTCCAAAAACCCCATACCGCAATCTACGATTAAATATTTACCCTTGTATTTATAAACATACATGTTTTGACCGACATGTTCTAAACCGCCAAGTGCCATAAAATAAACCTTGTCATCATTTTTATCAGATTCATGCAAGGGTTTATCAGCAATTGTTTCAGGTATGTTTTCTAATTCTGTTTTATGTTCTTTTACTTTTACCATTTATAATCCTTTTATTTGGTTTAATGTTTGCACACCAATCAATTCATTGCTAATAAATACATTGTTTATTCGTAGTGAATCTTAAAGGTGTGCGGTTTTGTGGTGCACCCAACAGGAGTCCCTCGTCAATTCTTGCCTGCGGGGCAACCGTAACGATTTTGGTGCGTTATCACTTCCAAAATCTACTTGTTGTCGAACCTGGTTCGCCTCCTGCGGACGACACAACATAAAAACAAAATCTAACATTTGTTAATTTTGTTTTTATGGCGCACCCAACAGGAGTCGAACCTGTAATCTTTGCCTTCGGAGGGCAACGCATTATCCAATTGTGCTATGGGTGCATATAACAGTTATTATACAACTTATTTTTTATTTTGACAACATTGCCAACATAAAATCATCCAAATCACCGTCCAAGACGGCATCAGAATCCGTTTTTTCAACGTTTGTCCGAACATCTTTAACTAATTGATATGGATATAAAACATAGTTGCGTATTTGGCTGCCCCATTCAATTTTTTTCTGTGCAGCTTTAGCTGCATCTTCTTCAGCAGCGCGTTTTTCCATCTCTAATTCATATAACTTTGAACGCAACATCTTCATGGCCATTTCTTTGTTTTGTATTTGACTGCGTTCATTCTGGCACGTGACCACAGTATTTGTTGGTAAATGTGTTATGCGTACCGCGCTGTCGGTTTTATTAACATGTTGACCGCCCGCCCCAGATGCACGATATGTATCAATACGCAAGTCTTTTTCATTAATTTCTACTTCAATAGAATCATCAATATCTGGCCACACATCAACGGAGGCAAAACTTGTCTGTCGTTTACCATTTGCATTAAATGGTGATATGCGAACCAATCTGTGAACACCAATTTCGTTTTTCAGCCAACCGTATGCACGTTCGCCAGATATTCGAAAAGTTGCGCTTTTTATACCCGCAACATCACCGGCGTGTTCTTCGACTGTCTCAAAGGTAAAATTATGACGTTCACACCATCTGAAATACATACGAACCAACATTTGCGCCCAATCTTGTGCTTCTGTTCCGCCTGCGCCAGCTTGGATAAATAAAAATGCACCATTATTATCGGCAGGATCGTTGAACAAAGTTATAAACTTTGCGCGATGCGTTTCATCAGCCAACTTTTCAATAGCTTTGTTAACATCGGAATCATCAGGGGACAATTCATATAATTCTGATAAATTTGTAAATTCTGTTTCCAAGCGGAATAATTCAGTTAATTGTTTTTCCAGGCCAGATTTTTTTTGTAAAATACTGCGTGCATAATCCGGATTATCCCATAAATAAGGTGTGTTTGTTATTTTTGATAGTTTATCTATTTCAGATTGAATTTTGTTTGGGTCAAAGAAACCCCCTGACGGCAGAAATGTCGTCTTGAATTTTATTTAAAATATCGCTATTAATAACTGTCATATCGTGAAATATATCATTTTTATCGTTCAAATCAACTTTTTTATGAAAGTTTTATTGCGTTTGTATTTATAATGTGATAAAATGACCGTAAACGAGAGAGGCAATTCATGAATAAATTCTTAATGATATTCGGTTGTATAAGTGCGTGTTTGTTGGGAAGTTCAGCAACAGCTGTATCTGCTGGAACGACCGCAAATAATGGCAGGGCGATGATTTATACAAATTCTGCTGGGGCATCCACTGGTGGAACTCGTGGACAGCAAGGATTGGTAAATGCATACCAACAGAATCAACGCAACACATATTTTTTGGTGACGCAACCGGATGTTGATACGGCTTGTCGTCAAAAAATTTATAATTGCTTGGCCGAGTATTGCGGTGATGCGATAATTGTTCCCGGCAAAACATCAGGGCGTTGTTCGTATGCTACGGAAATAGAATTGTATAATTATGCGTTGTTATGTTTGCAGAAGGATACATCAATACTTTTGCCACAATATAGTACTGGAACCAAAAATAATATTGGTGGAACAAATACGGCCGCGCGTTTATGTCCTTCGTATGTTCAACAAGAATTGATGTCTTATTTGTCTATGATGAATATGGCGGATAAGTTGACTAAGTCACATTCTGATTTGTGCCTTCAGCGCCGTCATGAATTAGAGGCTGCAATGGCCTGTCATTCTGTCGCTTTGGCATATGGAAACGAAACAACCAGTATGCTTAAAAACAGATTGATGGAATCTTGTGGTGTTGGTGTCACTGGTGGATCTTCTGAAATGATCAGCAGATTTTTGAACGCTGGTAATATGGGTGCAGATATTTGGGGCTGGGCTGATAAAATTATTGGTCTTGAGATGAATGCCAAAGGTAAAAATTGGGAGGCCGCCGTTGATGCAGTTTTAGCCGACTATACTAATCGTATGAATTTGGCTTGTGGTGACAATTTGCAATTAAACACCGTTCCACATGCATCAACAAATACGGGGTATACTAATTTGCAGAACGCTGTGGCTGTGGCTGCAAATATTGCTATGCCAACAGCAACCACAAATACGTTTAATCCATACGAAACCCAAGCTATAGCAAAGGAAGTCACGTCATTATATGATATCTATGAATTTAATATAGCAAAAGATGTCGTTCAATTTGGTTTAACAAATAATGCTTTGACTCCAAATGCATATTTGACCAGTGCACAAATGGATAGCATGCAACAAGCATATAAATTAGGAACAAAGGTTTTCATTGTGCGTGATACTGCAAGATGTTTCATTGTGCCGGTTGCTACATTAACCCAGAATGAAACATCATTAGTTTCTCAGGCTTATGCAACTTGTGTCAGTCGCTAAATTTATCTATATTTTATTTTGACCGCCGGTTTAGGCGGTCTTTTTTATGAAAATAGTCAAGCCGGGCTTGCCTGGGGGTTATTTTTTTGATATAATAGAACTTATGAAAATATCAAGAAGAAAAGTCTTGCAAACTGTCAGCTTCAGCGCTTTGGTAATTGGCTTGGCGCCGCGTGTTGCTTTTTCTGCACCTAATAATTTGCGTGCCGTTCGGACAGGAAGTCAACCTGGTGGCAAAACACGATTGGTTATTGAAACTGCTACGCGCCCATCTTATACATTGTCGTATGGTGATAAAC
>CAMZAC010000004.1 GCA_947304085.1 uncultured Alphaproteobacteria bacterium | reverse complement strand
TAAATCATCATCCCAAGGAATAAAGCCATTATGTCTGACATAGCCCAGTAAATTACCACATAACACAAAAGATTTAATATCTAATTTTTTTATTAATTTAAAAAAATCATCAGCAAATTTCACAATGTCCAGTTGTTGTTTTCGCAGTTCTCCGGTTGCAGGTTTCAAATCACGAATATCAATATGTTGTTTTAGATAATCTAATTGTGAACGCAGTTTATCATTTTCTTTGATAAATTTGTTAATATCTGGACGTTTTTTATATGTGAATTTTATGAATCCGAATAGAACAATCGTCCGTTTATCACCATCTCTGATTTTTTTAAATAATTTCATTGTAGATTCCTTTTTATTATATTTGCGATTTTTTCTGCTGCGTGACCATCGCCATAAGGATTTTTGCAACCGTCTACACGTGTTTTTTCTTTAGTTTGTGATAAAATAGTGGCAGATTCCAGTAAAATTTTATTTTCATCTGCACCGACAAGTTTAGCAAAACCAGCATTAACCCCTTCTGTGCGTTCTGTTTCGTATCTCAGAATTAATACAGGGTTTCCAAATGTTGGAGCTTCTTCTTGAATTCCACCAGAATCGGTTAAAATTAATTTTGTATTCTGCATTAAACAAACTAATTCAGGATAATCCAATGGTTCTGTTAAAATCACATTAGATAAGTTATTTAATACAGAATAAATTTTATCATGAACATTTGGATTTGGATGAACAGGTAATACAAATTGATGATCTTGATATTTCGTGGCCAATAATTGGATTGCTTGTAAAATATTATTCAATCTGTCACCATGATTTTCGCGTCTGTGGCAAGTTATTAAAACCAATTTATCATTTAATCTTATACCGCGTTTTTCTAAGTTTTGTCTTGCAGTGTCCAATGTTTGTTCTGATAAACAAGATAATGCATCAATTACGGTGTTCCCTGTTAAAAAAATTTTTTCTTTGGCGATATTTTCGCGAAGTAAAGATTCGTGTGCCAATTGCGTTGGCGCAAAATGACAATCTGTTATACGGGCAATCATTTGTCGCAATGCTTCTTCTGGAAAAGGTTCAAATAAATTATGTGAACGTAAACCAGCTTCTACATGAAATACAGAAATGTGATTATAAAATGATGCTATTGCACCACAGAAAGCGGTCATTGTGTCGCCTTGGACAATTGTTGCGTCTATTTTGTTTTGCGCATAAATGTCTGATAATGTGCTTAAGATGCGTGATTGAACACCGGCCAAAGTTTGATTTGGTTGCATAACATCCAAGTTGAAATTTGCACATATATCAAAAAATCCAAGTGTTTGGTTTGATAATTCTTTTTGTTGTTCTGTATTACATACCAACACATTATAGTTTGCGTTTTTACGCAATTCTAGAATAACAGGAGCTAATTTTATCGCCTCTGGCCTGGTTCCTAATACAACAAGAATGGTCTTCATTTTAGTCTCCATATCAATGCGTAGAATTTTTTAACAGAAGTGTGCAATTTACATAATATTCTTTCATTGTGTTTAATAGGAAGGATTTGTGTGTTGCGAACACGTTTAAACCGGACAAGACTTAATCTGCCAAAAGACAGTTTGATTTTTCTGTTCCATCCATCTAACCATGAACCGTTAAACAAATGTATTGCATAGTTTGGTTTGTTTTGTTCAGGTGTGCAGAAAAAATAAGAAGGATATATAATACCGTGTTGGTTTAATCTTGTAATTTGTGTTCCGTCATATGGTGGTAGTAATTTGTATTTTTTACCAAAATACTCAGAAACGCGAACTGTATTTGTCTTTTGATTATATGTGCCGTCCGGATTTATAAAGCGTAAATCATCATATTCTGATAATAAATCAGCAATAATAACAGACCCTTTTTCGGCACCCATAAATGCGGTAAAGGGGAAATACGCACCATCATAAATTTCATATCCTGTAATAAATTTATTGTTTCGAAATTTATCAATGTTATTTGTCAATTCTAAATCTGAATCAAAATAAAAACCGCCAAATTTATTAATTGCATATAAACGAATGTAATCAGAAACAAAAGCCCATTTCTTTTCTTGAAAAGCTTGTTTTACATACAAATTATCAATATTTTGTAAACAATCATTATTCCATTCAATTATTTTATAATCGGGGCAAAATTTTTTCCAAGTTTCTATGCAGTGTTTGACCAGTTCAGGTTTATTTGCATTTCCAACCCATACAAAATGAATTATTTTTGGTATCATAGTGCTTATGATAACTTTTTATTTACAGTTTGACAACAAATCTTTCTTTTTTTGTATCACTGGTTTGGGGTATTTTGCTATTAAGTATATAAATATGTTGTTATTTCGTCTGTAATTTTATACGTTTTTTCTGGTGACTTTAATTACGTTGATTTCATAATCTTCGCCATATAAATACAATAGACAGCAAGAACGATGTTGTCCGTCAATGATTATATTATTATCAGTGACACAAATAACAGATTTTGTTGGGTCATAACCATTTTTTTTGATGGATTCAAATAATTTTTTAAAATCTGCCACATTCCAAACAGTATTTGTTGAACATAAATTGCGACTTACGTGTTTTTGAATGTATTTTTCGTATACTTGTTTATCATCCGTTTCGAGATATTTATAAGGTGAACATTGTTTTAAAGAATATAATTTGCCATCCCAAGAACGTTTAATATCTTTTATTTTGATACGGACATATTCAAATTTGTTTCCATAGCATGCTACTTCAGTAGGAATTTCAATTCCATAATGTTGTTTAAAATGTGTGTATGCTAAAAAATATGCATTAACATCACTGATGTATTGCAGATCAGGTTCAATAACATTTTTCAGTTCGTAATTAATATTTATTTGTGGGTGGTTTGTAACAGCTTTTTGAAATTTTTTGTATAATTTAGAATTTTTTCCGAATAATTTAAAAAATTCACGTCCAAATTTGTAAAAATAATACATGTTATTTCCTTTTTGTTTTTGAATAATTGATATGAATCAACCGCCACAAAATGGCGGTTGGAGGTTAAGAACTATAATTTGTGAAAATAGCACGCTTATTTTATCCGAAGATATTATTCGCAGTCCTCCAACCCAAAAAAAGATCGGAGGTATTTTTTGTCCCCGCGGACATCACAAATCAGGGTTCTTACGCCCAACACAGACCTCTGTGTCAAGGTTGATGATAAAATATTTATATTATAAAATCAAGGTATTATATATTATATTTATAATTGTTAATTTTAAACTATAAGCAAAACATATTCAATCACGTGTTACAGCATTGTTTTGTATAATATCCGCAATAATTACGCGGTGATATTGTTTTGCTTCAATAGCATTGTGAATAGATTTTGCGGTGGTTATCTTGGTATCAAAGACATAAACATCGCAATTCAAATTGTTCAATTCTTGAATTAAATTATATTTTTCTTTGTTTGATATTATCAAAGGTTTTTCAGAATAAAATTCATCGTTTGCATCTTTGATAAATTTGTTGTCCGGGGTTTGATAGACAGTGTAAATATAAAAATTCGGGCAAATTGTATCAGATATTTTTTCAAGAAAAAGTTTGTTTTTGCCAGTTCCTGTATTACGAAATGATACACGTGATGCCCCATCGCCACCCAAGCATTTTCTTATGGCAAACATTTTTGCATAGTTTATATCTGGAGACACAAATATAACATTAATTAATTTGTTGTTGGCATGATTTTGCTTTTGTTGTGGTAATAATATATTGTCAACATCAACATTAGAACCGTGATAAAAAGGTTTTAATTGCTGTATACCAGAAATAAAAGCATTTGTTTTCATAATAAACCTTATGCAAACCAAAAATTAGTTTAAAATAAAAATAAACAGAATACAAGAGTTTTTTATATATTGCATATACATATAATAACCATTTTGAATGTAAATGTTGATAAGATTAATTTGGGTTGGTTTTTCTTTTATGTTTATTAATTTGAAAGTTCTTTCTAATAAAATTTTATTGAAAAAATTTAGTATAAATATATAATAGTGCTGAAATTGGAGCGTCGTCTAATGGTAGGACAAGAGATTTTGGTTCTCTTTATCATGGTTCGAATCCGTGCGCTCCAACCAAGGTTTTTGCCGGTTTAAGACCGGTTTTTGTTTTCTTATAATCAGATTCTTTTCCGATTCGATTTTTGACACACAAATTCACAAAGCTTGAGCATATTTACAAATATTATAAATTTATTAAATTTTTTAATGTTTATCTCTTGACTTTGTTTTTTATATATGTATAATCGTTAAAGTTTTTAATGATTTATCAAATAAACAATCAAAAAGGGTCTTGCATGACACATACAGAAGTGACAACGTTGATGGCAGAAAATATGCGTATAATGGGGCGGCTTGCTAACAGGTTGCAACCGTTGTTGGAAGAAACCAGCAAGAACACCAGACAACAAATGTTCGTTTTAGTGCGTTTATATTTGGCTGGTAAAATTAAATTAAAAGATTTTGCTGTTATAGAAGTTATGTCTACTGCAAATTTATGCAGTGTGTTCAAGAAACTGGAACAAGATAAATTGGTTTTGCGTTCCACAGATTCAAATGACCATCGTGATACTTGGTATGAAGTGACTAAATCTGGCAAGATTTTGGCTGAAAAAATCATTGATAAATATATGGGGGCTTTGGAATCACTTTGTCGTGTTTTACCAGAAAGAGATCAAGAAGTCTTGGGTGAAACAATAAAAACAGCAAATGTTTTATTGAAAAAAATGGAGGATCTAAATGCGTAAATTTTTGATGAGTGTTTTTGCGTTGATGTTTGTTGTGCCGAATGCTTTTGGGATGAATTTATCTTTGAATCAAGCAGTTGATAAGATCGTTCAAGAATCTAACGATATAAAGCGTGCAGACGCAAATATCAAAAAAGCCAAAGCGCAATTAGATGCAGTAAATGCAAATCGCTGGATGTCAATTGATGGAACTGTATCTTATATGAATTTGATAAACGTAAGACACCCAACCAGTTCAACAGGTGTTGAGATACCGTCGGATATAGGTGCTATTTTGGGTAGCGTTTTGCCGATTGATGCAATTCCAGATAATATTTTTTCGGCAGGTGTTCAAATAACTCAGCCAATTTATACTTTTGGTAAAATCGGCAATGCTGTTGATGCAATACATGACGCGATTGATATATCTAAATCTGCAAAAGATTTAACAATGCGTGAAATTAAGTATGCTGCTGCAAATTTATATTGGACTGCAAAAATGACGGATGAAATAGTGTCTGCGGCAGAAAGAAATTTAAATAATGCAAAAACAGCAAAAAAGAAATTGACTGCAGCAGGTCGTGCAAATCATAGTAATTTAATTAAAATGGAATCTGATATTGCTTCAAAAGAAATAAATTTATCTGATGCACAATTTAATCGTGATACTGCATACAGAATGTTAAAAATTATGGCTGGTATAGATTTAAACGAAGAGTTAATTTTAATCGATAACTTTCCGGATAAATTTTCACAATTAAATGTGGGTGAATTAAAATCAAATCCAGAATGGGACATTTATCAAAAACAAATAAAAATGTACGAATCAAACGCATCATCTAAACGCGCAGGCGGATATCCTACGTTAGCGGCAGTTGGCTCGTATTCATATTATTCAATGGGAACAGATGCGGGAAATATGTTTGACAAAGAAGGTACTCAATCTGCATATTGGGGGCTGGCATTAAAAGTCCCATTATTTAATGGTGGATTGCATTCTGCAAACGCAACAATAGAAGCTATGAATGCAGAATCTGTGCGTCAAGATTTAGATAAATCTAAAAAATTAAAGACTGAAGAATATAATACGGCGGTAAATAAATATAAACATTTATGCAAGAATCTTAGCAAGTTGAAAGAAGCATATTCGTTGGCTCAAAAGGCATACGATGTATCTGCAAAACGTTTCCAAGCAGGTCAAACATCCGCTATAGAGTTGTCAGATGTTTCGTCTGCGTTATACCAAATGGATATGGCAGTGTTAAATGCAAAATATAATATTTTAATGTCTGCAGAATCAGTAAAAAAATTAGGTGAATAAAATGATGACAGAAAGAATAGAAAATTTAGTTAAAAAATTAAAAACAAGAAAATCTAAAAATATTATTTATTTAATAATCTTCTTGGGGATAATTGGTTGTTTTGCATATCGTTTCTATGTTGTATCAAAAGAAAATAATCGTGCGGTATTTAATATTGTTCGCAATAATATTGAAAACGGGACACCCGTTGAAGTATTAAAAATGGTGAAAACAGATGGTGTTTTATATGAACCATTAACTGTAAAAAATAATCGTGCATATGTTTCTAGTGCGCGGGTTCACATGTTTAAAGCTGGTCAAAAAATGGAAAATTGTAAGATTGTTTCCGTGTCAAAAAACATAGATTTATATACTGGTATGCATATCATAAAAACATCAGCTTGCGCAGATGGTTTGCATTATGTTGAATATTCTGGTTATGGTTTTTATGTTCCTGTATATGCTGTATATGGCAATAATGTATATGTTGTAAACGAAAACAAAGCGCACATTCATGAAATTGAAATCGTAGCACGAGATTCAAAAAATGTTTTGATTAAGTCAGGCTTAGAAAATGGTGATGTTGTGATTTTATCACACATAAAAGATAACGAAAAAATTAAAATCATAAAATAAAAAGGGATACAAAATGTTAAAATTTTTTATTCGTAAACCAGTCACGACAATTATGTTTGTTTTATTTTTTGTGATTTTGGGCTTAGTGTCTTTTCCCAAAATGAATATAGAACGTTCCCCGTCTGTTGATTTTCCTTATGTGACAGTATCCTTTGTATATCCAGGGGCTAATTCGTCTGAAATAGAAAGTCAGGTTGTAAAAAAAGCTGAAAACGCGGTGTCAGAAGTGGCGGGCGTAAAAAAAATTACAACTCAAATTTTTGAAAATGGGGCGTATGTCATATCAGAATTCAATTTAGGGGTAAATGTTGATGACAAGGCAAACGAAGTAAAAGCAAAAATAGATGGTTTGGCCAACGAATTTCCATCTGATTTAAAACAGCCAGTGATTGCAAAATTAAATCCTTTACAGCAAGCTGTTTTGGATATCGTTATTCAAGGTGCAGATTCAAAAGATGTAGAAAAATACGTAAACGACAATCTTTCTAATAAAATAACAGCAGTACCTGGAGTTGCTTCTGTAAATACTTTTGGTGGATTAACGCGTGCGGTGCGTATTGCTATGGATCCAGATTTAATGGCAGCACGCGGTGTCACCGTGACTGATATAGTGACTGCAATAGCAATGCGCAATTTAAATGTTCCTGGGGGTAAAATCGAGACTGATATTAACTCTGAAAATGTTCGATTGGTCGGGGAGTTTAAAAGTGTAAATGAAATATCAAATTTAGAAATAACAACTGTTGAAGGTGATACTTTCAAGTTATCTGATGTTGCAAATATTCGTGATGCTGCGCGCGATATAGAAAAAGGCGCAAGGTATAATGGCAAAGATGTTGTTATTTTGTCTGTAGTCAAAGCATCTGACGGTAATGCAATTAAAATTTCAAATGCATTACGTAAAAAAATGCCAGAATTACAAGCACAATTACAAAACAATTTTCCAGATGCAACAATGAAAATAGTATCTGATTCTTCATTAACAATATCCAATACAACAAATGATACGATTAATGGTATTATCTTAGGTGTTATATTTACGATAATTGTATTATTGGCGTTCACACGTAATTGGCGTTCTACAATTATCGCTGGGGTTGTAATTCCTGCGTCATTATTATCCGGATTTTTTCTTATGAACGGTAGTGGTTTTACAATTAATACAATGACATTATTGGCATATGCAACAGCGCTTGGAACATTAGTATCAAACGCAATCATTTTGATTGAATCTGCATTAAGTGAATTACGTGCTGGTAAGACACCAGAACAAGCTGCAGAGGATGGAACACGTAAAGTTGCAATTCCTGTTTTGGCTGGTGTCGGAACAAATGTTGTTGTGTTTTTGCCTTTGGCATTTATGGGTGGTATAGTCGGACAATTTATGTTGCAATTTGGTATGACAGTCGTTTATTTAACTTTGTTATCTTTGGTGTTCTCTTTTACTTTAACACCAATGATGATAGCAAAATTGTTAAGATTGCCACGTAAGCAAAAAACTAAGCGTGACATCCAACAATCTCAAAAACACAATAATTCAACTCGGTTGCATTATTGGTATGAATATCAATCAAAACATCCGTGGATTGTTATTTTTGGGGCTGTTGGTGTTCTTGTGTTATCTGCCAGATTAATGGGATATGTCGGTAATGAGTTTTCACCATCTACTGATGCGAACGAAATAACTATTACGGCGCGTGCACCAATGGGAAGTTTATATGCAAAATCTGAATCCATAGCAAAAAACATAGAACAACGTCTTTCGCAGTTTCCAGAGGTTGAATCTACTACTGTAAAAATTGGTGATAAAGGTTTACAAAACATCACTGTTAAAGTGACATTGGTTGATGTAGAAAAACGAAATATATCAGATAAAAAGCTTGCACAAAAAATATTGCCGACCTTGGCGGATATAACAGATGCAGAAATCCAAATTCGTGCAGGTGAAAATATGGCTGGTGCAGGAATCAGTTCGGATATGGTATTAAACGTTTTTGGTGAAGACGATTCTAAACGCAATATGTATGCACAGCAAATAATAGAAAATATAAATCAAATAGAATCTGTTCAAAGTGCTGTTTTGGCACAACAAACACCTGCAAATGAAATTCGTTTTATTCCAGACGATGAAAAAATGAATTTTTGGGGTGTAAAAAATTCGTCTGCAGGTTCTGCTTTGCGTACAGCTTTATTTGGAAATGATACATACAAATACAAAGAACAAGGTGATGAATATCCAATAATTTTGGAATTTGAAAAACAATTTAAAAACAAATCTATGTTTGACAATGTTTATATCAATTCTAAAAAGGGTATGATTGCATTGTCTCAGTTGGGAACAATAGAAAGTGTTCCTGCGACATCCAATATTTATCGTCTGGATAAAAACAGAATAACAGAAATAGATATAAATATTGGTAAATCAACGGTTGGCCCTGTCCAAAAAGAAATACAAAACTATTTGAATACTATTGATTGGGAGCCAGGGTATAGCGCGTCTTTTGCAGGAATGTCCGAAATTCAATCCGAAAGCACCAGCGAAATTGCGCAAGCCTTTTTATTAGCAACGATTTTGACTTTTATGTTGTTAGCGGCGATTATGAATTCGTTTATACATCCTTTCACAATAGCAACATCAATTATTACCAGTTTCGCAGGCGTTTTTGTGGTTCTGTTTTTATCTGGTGCGTCATTAAACGTTGGGGCAATGTTAGCCTTCATTATGTTAGTTGGTTTAGTTGTAAACAATAATATTTTAGTTCTGGAACCGACTGTTGCACGTGTGCAAAACGGTGAAGATGCCTATAAAGTATTATGGCAAGAATTGATGGACAAAAAGCGTATGATTTGGATGACTACTATCGCAGTTGTTGCGGGTATGTTGCCACAATTATGGTCAAATGATGGTTTAAAGGTTGCAATGGGTGCGGTGATGATAGGTGGTATGTGTGCATCTTTGGTATGGACATTTTGTTTAACACCAGCATTGTTCTTTGTTATGGAAAAACTGCGTATCAAGCTTAAACGCAGGAAATAAAATTGACTTGTATATATTCTGTTGTTAAGGTTATCAGGAGAATATATGGCGGAGAATAGATATAATGTTAAAGAAAGTAAATGTTGTTGTGTTTGATTTTGATGGCACATTGTCTTATGGTGACAGCAGTATTGAGTTTGGTAGATATTGTTTTAAACACTCAATTAAACCATGGTTTTATATACCTTGGTTGATAGCTGCCTCGGTCAGTCGTTTTTTTTATCCAGGGGGTGTTTGGTGGCGTCAAAAAATGCGTGGTTTTTTAACATCTGACATGATTAACGATTTTTTTCCAGACTTTTTCAAAGAACACAATAAAAAAAGATTTGGGTGGGCAAAAGAGCAGGTTGCCAAAGGTAATAAAGTTGTTTTGATTTCGGCCAGTGCGGACTATTTAGTTCCCCAGTTAGTTTCAGATATGAAATTTGATGCAGTTTTGACATCTAAATTGCAGAAGAATTTGCCATGGAAATATGATTTTGTATGTTTTGGTAAAAATAAAGTTGTTGCATTAGACAATTGGGCCAAAGAAAATAAATTTATACCAAATGTTGTGCGTTCTTATTCTGACAGTCGCTCTGATATGCCGATAATGAATATCGCAAAAGAACAGGTTTGGATAGACCGCAAAACAGGTTTGCCCAAAGATAAATAAATTTGTGTTTATGCCAAGAAAAATGTATGGGATTTGATAATTAATTTTTATCTTAATCCTCACCAAAATTCATATCGCGTAATTTTTCTGCACGAGGGGTGATTTTAGAAACAGATGTCTGAATTTGTTCTATATCGCCGGTTGTTTGTGCAAAATGTTTTTGCAAGTTTTCCGTTCTGTCATTTAATCTACTTAAATCAGTCAACAATAAATCTAATTCGCGTTTAATCTTGCTGGCTACGCGTTTGATTTTTATATCTGATAACACCGCACGAATAGTGTTTAATGTTGCCCATAGTGTTGCAGGTGAAACGATAAATACTTTTTTGCGTGCAGCGTATTCAACAGTATCTGGAAATTCGCTGTGCAATTCTTCGAATATGGATTCAGACGCTATAAACATCATCGCTGATTCTGCCGTCACACCTGGAATTATATATTTTTCCGCAATCGCATCAATATGTTTACGTACGTCCAATTCAAATTGTTTTTTATACATCGCATTATCTTTGTCTGATAAAATGCGGTTATAACTTTCAAGTGGAAATTTGCTGTCTATAATCATGTCACCAGGTGGATAAGGTAATCTGATGATACAATCAGGACGAACACCAGTGGATAAAACACTTTGAAATGCATAACTTTCAGGTGGCATAATGTCCGTGACCAAGTCTTCTAGTTGTCTTTCGCCAAAAGACCCACGAGCTTGTTTGTTGCCCATTAAAATATCCTTGAAATTCGCGATATCAGCGCTGATGTTTTTCAATTCAATCGCGTTTTGTGACAGCATACCCAACCTTTCTGCCAATCTTTCGCGCAATCTGGAATTATCTTCGTGCAAGGTTGATATATCAACAGTCTGCTTTCTGAATACCAATATCAAAAGCAATACGATGATGATGCCGAGTAAGGATAAAATATAAGTTGTCATTTGAAAATCCTTTGCTACAATTCAATTATAATGATTATAAAAAGGTTTTATAAATGTTGCAAATGAAACTTTGTGGCGATTTAGTTTTGCGTGAAAAATGCGAACCTGTATCTGATATAACATCGGATGTTTTGAACATTATGGACGAAATGGTTCAAATGATGTCTGGTCAGAACGGGGTCGGGCTTGCTGCACCACAAGTTGGCATTACAAAGCGTTTTTTGGTTATGATGGATCCTGATACTAATGTTGTATATCGTATGATAAATCCAAAAATTATATCAAAAAGTGAAAATACTTGCGTTATGGAGGAAGGGTGTTTGTCCGTGTTGGGTGCAGACGGTCTGCCTGTATACGCTAATGTAAAACGGCCTGAATCTGTGGAGGTTGAATGGACAGATGAAACCGGTAAAAAACTTCAGGCAAAAATGTCTGGAATGCCTGCGCGTATTGTGCAACATGAAACGGATCATTTGGATGGTATTTTATTCATAGATTATCTGTCTGGTGCAAAACGCGAAATGGTTATGCGTAAAGTAAACAGGAAACACTAATGAAACTGATTTTGATGGGGACAAACGATTTTGTTGTTCCAGTATTTGACGATTTAGCAAACAGGCATGATATTATTGCTGTGTTTACTCGTGCGCCAAAGCCAATGGGACGAAAACATATTTTAACACCGTCGCCTGTGTATTTATGGGCAGAAAAACGTGGCTTGAAAGTTCATACATCAATCAAGGAATTTGATTCTATTACAGACAAATCAGATATGATAATTGTTATGTCTTATGGTGTTATATTGCGTGAAAACGTGCTTAATGCAACTAAATGCGTAAATATTCACCCCAGCTCTTTACCAAAATATCGTGGGCCGTCACCAATTAAAAGTGCAATATTGAACGGTGATACAAATATGGATGTTTGTTTGATGAATATGACTGCAGAGATGGATGCAGGTGATATATATATGCGTAAAAATATAACAATTGATGAAAATGATACAAACACGGATGTTGAAAACAAAGTATCAAAGACTGCAATTGACATGCTTAATGAATATATTGAAAATCCAGATAAATTTAGTGCAATACTGCAAAATGGTGAACCGACTTTTACGCGTAAGTTTAATGGTGAAGATGAAATAATTAACTGGAACAAAACACCAAAACAAATTCATAATCAGATACGTGCGTTGGGGTGCGGTCGAACAAAAATAAACGGTATTGATGTAAAGATTTTGAAAACACGTTTAACAAATGGCGCATTGGAAATTATTCAACTTCAACCTGCTGGGAAAAAAGCTATGGATTGGAAAAGTTTTGTAAATGGTTTACGTGGTGCGGAAATAAAATACGGTATGTAAATGACAAGATACAGAATAGATGTTGAATATGATGGAACAGATTTAATTGGTTGGCAGGAAAACCAACAAGGGCCTTCTGTGCAATCTTTGCTTCAAGATGCAATCAAAAATTTTTGCGGTGAAAATGTGACCGTGTTTTCAGCAGGACGGACAGATGCTGGTGTTCATGCGATTGCGATGCCTGCACATTTTGATTTGGAAAAAGATTGGGATGTTAATACGGTTGTGCGTGCCATAAATTTTTATTTAGTAAACAAACCGGTTTCTGTATTAAGATGTGAAAAAGTGTCTGATGATTTTCATGCGCGTTTCAGCTGTAAACAAAGACAATATAAATATATTGTTATAAATAGGTCTACGCCAATCGTATTAGATAAAAATCGTGCTTGGTGGGTTCCGCAAAAATTGGACATAGATTTGATGCGTGCGCAATCAAAAAAATTGATTGGTAAGCATGATTTTACTTCTTTCCGTGCGGCCCAGTGTCAGGCAAAAAGTCCAATAAAAACATTAGATTCTTGTACAATTACACAAAATGGTAATGAAATAATTTTTGATTTTGCAGCGCGTTCATTTTTACATCATCAGGTTCGAAATATGGTTGGAACTTTGATAGATATCGCATCTGGTAAACCATATGACATAGATGAAATTTTTAATGCTAAAAAACGTGGTGCGGCCGGCATAAATGCTCCATCTTGTGGCTTGTATTTTGTCAAAGGCCTTTATGCCACGGACGATGATTTGAAATCTGTTTAATTTTTCCAGATGGATAAATAACCATACCACCAGTTAAAATTTTTGCATAACACTTTGGTGCATTAACAGAAACAGGTGAAACGATGTAATCAACAGACTTGTCGCGACAAGTTTCATTTATATTATCAATCACTGTTTTTACAGATTGCATATAAACCAGATTCCAATTTGGTGTTTTATATGTGCATAAGCCTTTGGCGCATTTATGCCGTAGAATATCTGTTGTAATTTTTTCATTGTTAAATGTTCGCCATGAATCAAAAGCAAAGAAATGTTTTGATACCTTTGATTTATTAAAATGTATTTTTTCGTTTTTTACAAAGCCGACCAATTCATTATCAAATGTAGAATAAAACAAAGGTTTTTCAGAATTAATTAAAATAATACCGGCTGCTGATAAGAATATTGAACCGATAATATAGTTTATATTTCGGCTGAAAAAATTTTTAGAATCTGATTTTGCAATCAATATAACACATAATAATCCAACTACGCATAACCCAAGAACCGTATTCGAAATATGTGGTGCATCAATGGTGGCATAGGGTTGTTTTGTAATTTGTTCTGCAATATTCAAAGCGAAAATATAAATGTCATAAGTGATATTGTTGATATAATGATAGCCAAAATATGCAAATACACTCCCAATTATAATCATAGGCATTATTGCAAAAGAAAATATCGGCAATATAACAAAATTACCAATTAAAGAATAGACAGGAATATAACCAAAATGTGCGATTATAAAAGGTAAGGTAAAAGTTCCTGCGACAACAGCAGTCATAAATGCGGTATATAAATTATGTCCAATGCGTTTTATTTTACTTCTTTTTTGATATTCAGATTTATCAAAGAACCAAAGTAATCCAAACATAGCAGCAAACGATAATTGAAATCCCGCGTGCATTACATAAAAGGGATTGATTAAAAATATCAGAAAAAATACTAAAACTGCATTACGCAAAGATAATACATTACGCCCAAACATAAATGCCGCAAATATCAAAGTTGTCATTAAAAACGCGCGTACAGTTGCAACGCTGAATCCCGAAATTCCTAAATAAAATAACAACCCACACCATGCGCAAATCATGGCTGGATATTTTGCTGGTATGCGTTTAGTGATTGGGGCAATGCACCGAAACAATAAATAAAATATAGCGAATAACCAGCCACCAACCAAAGTCATATGAAAACCGCTGATTGACCAAATGTGCCCGACACCGACCGTTTTCCATATATTACTTTCAAATTTTGGAATTGTGTTTTTATATCCTAAAACAAAAGCGTCAGTCAAAACAGAATTTGACTTGATATGAATTTTGGTTCGCAAATTTTCAAAAGAATTTTTTGTTGCATTGATTTTATAATCTTTGAAAAAACCTGTGCCAGACAATTTGTTAAAATATGCCCAACGTGCAAAATCAAAATCATCTGGGACATAAGCACTGGCAGGATGAAACAACATTGTGTTGCCTGATATCTTATCGTTTATATTTGGTATATTTGAATCTTTGCCCAAAGACAGACGAACGAGTGTATGTTTGTTTGCTGAATATTTAGAATCAATTTGATTCGCAGGTATTTTTAATGTGATTCGTGTTTTATCTGGCATAAAATCTATATTTTGGACAATTCCAGATATATTATGCGTTCTATAAGAGTTGTATAATTGTGGGGTATCAATAATCTTTGTAAAAGACATAGAATAAAAGAACCCGAATATAAATAATGCAATCGCAGTTATAATAATATTTTTATGCCTGAAAATTATCGCACTAGATAACAAACTGATCAAAATTGGAAAATGAAAATTTGGTTCTGAATACCCAGAAAAATATAAAACTGCACCCATTGCCATAACAAAAGGTGACCATAAAAACAGGTTTTTATATTGATTGTTCAGGAATTCTTTCATATACAGATTATAAGATTTTATTTATTTGTGCTGCAACCGATATTTTTTATGTAACCAATGAGAATAAATTCTCCTGCGAGAGTTTAATAAATTTTTGTGCGAATCGTTTTTTTGTCCGTCAAAACAATAAATTTGTTATGGATATGTAAAAATTTATTGTTGATAACATATTGAAATTACGATAAAAATTAAAATTATAAAAATATTTTACAAACACAACTTGACATTTTTTTTTTTTTGTGCAACTATATTTGCGGCACAGGGGTGAAACCCTTAAACTAACAAAAAAAACAAAAGGAAAAAGAAATGTTAAACGTAAAAGAAAAA
>CAMZAC010000003.1 GCA_947304085.1 uncultured Alphaproteobacteria bacterium | reverse complement strand
GCAAACAGGCTATATTGTCCCGGTGGAAAATCGCCAAATCTACCAGTATTACAACAAACAGCCAAATGTCCACCATTTAGATGGCCAAACAAAGATTTGACATACTGTAATTGCGGTTATGGATTGCAACCAGCAGGTGACTTGGAATGCAAAGGGAACATACCTGCCTCTTGGTTGAAAACTGGACCTTTTGGTGAAAACGCCAACCCACAATGTTGGGCGAAATCGTCAAAACAAACCTACAGAAAGTGTATGGGTGCAAATTAGTATTTTTCCAATAAATCAAAATACCGCCACTTCGGGCGGTGTTTTAATTTATGGGGCGGGTGACCAGATTGTATATTCCCACTTCACTTCGTTCGTGGGCCCCTTTCCAAATCGCAACGTTTCGAACTTCGTTATCGCTCGTTCTCAACTGCTATTTTGTCGAACTTCCAGTTCGAACCTGGACCCTTCACACATAAATTAAAATACCGCCACTTCGGGCGGTATTTTAATTTATGGGGCGGGTGACCAGATTCGAACTGGCGACATTTGGTACCACAAACCAACGCTCTAACCAACTGAGCTACACCCGCCATAAACACATTTAGTGGTGGAGCTGATCAGACTCGAACTGACGACCCCTTGCATGCCATGCAAGTGCTCTACCAACTGAGCTACAACCCCTTGCGGAAGTTTATTTTATATTTCTTCTTGCCAAATGTCAAATCATTTTGCTAATCTTGGTAAGAACATTTATACAAAGGAGATTTTTTATGGATTATTCCACTCTTAAATCAGAAGTTGAACAAAAGACTGCTCAGACCTTGGAAGTATTACAGAACGAATTTGCTGGATTGCGAACAGGTCGTGCATCTGTGCATTTACTAGACGGTATTCGTGTCCCAGTTTATGGTTCTGAAATGCCTTTGAATCAAGTTGCAACCGTATCCACACCAGACACTCAAACTTTGTCTGTGACCGTGTGGGACGCGGCAAATGCGCCAGCTGTGGAAAAAGCGATTCGTGATTCTGGTTTAGGTTTAAATCCAATGACTGCGGGTGGTGTTATCCGTTTGAATTTGCCACCACTAACCGAAGAACGCCGTCGTGAATTAACAAAAGTTTCCGGAAAATACGCAGAAGAAGCAAAAATATCTATGCGCAATATTCGCCAAGATGCGATGGGTAAAATTAAACGTGCAGTCACTGACAAAGAGATTTCAGAAGATGATCAACACAGATACGAAGAAGATTTACAAAAAGTATTTGATGCACGTGTAAATGAAGTTGATGCATTGGCAAAACAAAAAGAAGCGGATATTATGTCTGTATAATATAAGGTATGCAATATGTTTAACCTATTTAAAAAGAAACAATTAAACAAAAATACACCAGTAAAGATTCCTCAACATATCGCATTTATTTGTGATGGTAATCGTAGATGGGCAGAAAATCACGGCTTACCACCGCTGATGGGACACAAAGCTGGTATTTATAATTTTGAAAATTTAGTTGATTGGTTTATGAAACACGGTGTTTCAACGATAACTTTTTTTGTGTTTTCTACTGAAAACTGGTCACGCAGTAAAGAAGAAGTTAATTTCTTAATGGACTTGTTTTACACAGAAATGAAAAACAACCTGGAAAAAGCTGTTGAAAGAAATCTGCGTTATCGTATTGTTGGTTCGCGATCAGGACTTCCTAAAAAGTTGGCAGACATTTGTGATAGACTTGAAGCCGAATCAGCAGAAAACACTGGTGGAACAGTTGTATTTGCTTTAAATTATGGTGGTCAAGATGAAATTATTCGTGCAGTAAACGAAGCAATTGAAAATGGCCAACCTGTGGACAAAGAAACATTTGAAACTTTCTTGGATACTGGCGATTTATTGCCTATTGATTTGGTTGTTCGTACAAGTAATGAACACAGAATTTCTAATTTCTTGTTGTGGAAATTGGCGTATGCTGAATTGTTGTTTATTCCAGAACATTGGCCAGATTTAATGAAATCTGAAAAATTATGGGAACGTATTTTAGAAGAATACACTAAACGCGACAGACGCTTTGGTGGTGGAAAAAAGAAAAATTATTTGGGGAAAGCAAAATGAAATTGTCTGAATTATCTAATTCTTCTTTGCGCATAATTACGGCTTTGGGAATTGCTGTGGTTATTGGCGTTGTCGCATTGTTGGAAAGATACGGCATACCATTTTTATATATTCAACCTTTTCATGCAATCCGGTGGCTTGGCGTAATTGTTTCTGTGGGATGTATAATTGAAATGATTAATTCTGTGAAAACCGCATCAAAAAGAGTTGTTCAGCGACATTTATTGCCAATTGTGATGTTTATGATTTTATTAGTTCTTGTTTTGGTATCTGTTTATTCTGTTGGAAAATGGCCGTTGCTTATGCTGTGTTTATTGATGATAATTGCAGGCGCAGATAGTGGTGGCTGGTTATTCGGCATGATTTTTGGCGGTGATAAGTTGTGGGAAAGAATTTCTGCACACAAAACTTGGGCTGGACAGATTGGGGGCATCATTTGTGGAACATTGATGTCTGTCTTGTACAGCGCAATATTTGGTTCTGCTTTGTCTGGTGCAATCTGGTTTGGTATCGGTGTTGCTTTGCTATCACAATACGGTGATTTAACAGCCAGTGCTATCAAAAGGCATCTTGGTATCAAAGATTTCGGCAATATGTTGCCGGGACATGGCGGAATACTTGATCGAGTTGATGGTTGGCTTTATGTTTTACCATTGGTGTATTTTTTGCTGAAAACAGGTTTAATTTAAAGGGATATTATTATGCATACTTTACTTACAATTGTTGCGTTATTAATTGTTTTAGGGATTGTAGTATTCGTTCATGAGCTTGGTCATTTTATGGCTGCCAGATGGGCGGGGGTTCGTGTTGATGCGTTTTCTATTGGTTTTGGACCCGCAATATTAAAATGGTCTGATAAACGTGGCACAGTTTGGAAATTATGCTGTTTACCATTGGGTGGATATGTATCTATATACGGTCAAGAAGATATGTTCCATCGTAAAAAGTATACCCATTTACCAAAAGATAAAAAGGTTGGTCATTATTTATCTGTGCCTGCGTGGAAACAGTTTATCATTATAGCCGCGGGCGTTTGTATGAATTTTGTGTTGGCATGGTTGATTTATTCTGCCGATTTTATGTTCAGACCACGCACCGTTCAATTACCTGTTATTGGGCAAGTTCTTCGTAATAGTGTCGCATTCAAAGCAGGTGTTAAACCTGGCGATGTCATAATGAAGATAAACAATGCAAATATTGACAATTGGGGTGAGTTAATTATTGCCAAAGAATTGGCTTCTGCAAAGAATTCTGAAGTGTTAGTGGCACGCAAAAACAAATTAATTACTGTCACTTTGCAACCATCTGAACGTTGGGGATTAATCGCGGACGGTAGTAAAAAAACAGAACCACGCACGAAACCGTTTTTCAAAGCTTTATATTCGGGATTACGTGAAACATATCATCAATCTAAGACTTTGCTGGTGGTATTAAAACAAATTATTACTGGTGAACGTTCCGCAAAACAGTTAGGCTCATTTATAACTATCGCCCAGGTTTCTGGTCAGGCTCTTGAAATAGGTTTCTTTGCGTTTATGGCTATTATTGCCCTGCTTTCTGTAAATTTAGCAGTTATAAACTTATTACCATTACCTGTTTTAGACGGGGGCTATTTGTTGATATTGTTAATAGAAGCCATTATTCGTCGCAAATTGGATGGCAAAGCAATGGAAATTGTCATTGTATGTGGTTGGATATTAATTTTGTTGCTTTTTGCTTTCACAATGTGGAATGATTTAGCACGCGTATTTAGGTTGAGTTAAAATGTACAAGAAATTGATTTTTTATATTAGCTTGATTGGTTTTTGTATATCTGCACATGCCACAGTGTTGTCACGTGTAGATGTTAATGGTAATCAACGTATGGATTCAGAATCTGTCCGTATTTTATCTGATGTTAAAGTTGGTGATAATATTAATTCTGAAAAAGCAAATGATATCGCAAAAAAATTGCAATCCAGCGGCTATTTTTCTTCTGTAAATGTTCAATTAATTGGCAATGTTTTGAAAATATCCATCCAAGAAGCCCCTATCATAAATATGGTGACAGTAGAAGGCAATGACGAAATTGACACAGAAGATTTGAAAAAAGAGATAAAAACAAAAGAGCGTATGTCCTATGATATCTCTGTTGTAGGCGCAGATGTTCAGCGTATGTTGACTCTTTATCAAAGAAAAGGTTTTTTTGGAACAAAAATTACACCAAAAAAAATAGAATTAGACAATAATCGCGTTAATGTTGTGTATGAAATCAAAGAAGGACACCCTACATATATTCGTGATATAAAATTTGAAAACAACAAAAAATTCCGCTCACGGACATTGCGTGGTGAAATACTGTCTCGTGAACACGCTTGGTGGCGTATTATGACACAATTTGATGTTTATGATGAAGACAGAATTAAATACGATCAACAAATGCTGAACCAGTTTTATATGCGAAATGGCTTTCTAGATTTTCGTATTACAGAAGCCAAAGGGGAATTTACACCTGACCGCGAATATTATTCTGTGACTTTTACTTTAGATGAAGGGAACCAATATAAAATTGGTAATATCAGCATCGATAACCCTTTTGATGATGTTCCTAGTGATGAATTATATGACGTGTTAACAATTTCAACAAAAGATGTCTATAATATTGATGAAATTGATGCATCCATAAACGCGCTACGAACCGCTGTTGCAGATTATGGTTATGCATTTATTAATGTTGATGTCATCCCTGACAAGCATGATGATACGCGCATTGTTGATATCAACTTCAAAATCAAGAAAACCAACCGTATTTACATAAACAATATAAATCTGCTTGGGAATGTTCGTACGTTTGACAATGTTATTGAACATCATCTACCTATGCGTGAAGGCGACCCCTTTTCTTTGCAAACAATTGAAACTGGTCGACAAAATTTAATGCGAACCCGTTATTTCAAGGATGTTCAAATGATGCCAACACGATTGGCAGATGCTAATATGATGAATTTAGATGTAAAAGTTGAAGAACAACCAACTGGTGAATTGTCTGGTGGTTTTGGTTGGTCTTCTATAAACGGTTTTATGGTTGATGCTGGGATTACTGAAAATAACTTTATGGGACGTGGTCAGATTGTTCAAATCAAGGGCTCTATTGCACAATATCAAAGACAAGCATTATTCAGTTTTACAGAACCGTTTTTGTTTAATCGTGAATTGTCTGGCGGTTTTGATGTATCGTATACCCAATATAATTATTCAAGTTTAGGTGGTTATGGATATGACCGTGATTCTTTTGCGGTTGCTGGTCGTCTAGGCTGGCGTTTGACAGACCATTGGACACAAACCATGCGTTTATCTGCAACATTTGATCAAAATTATGATTTACAATTGGGGGGGTGGCAAAAAGCAGATTTGTATACTTTAGGGACAAATTTGCGTTATTATAACTTGAATACAAATTTCCAACAAAATACTCATACCGGTATTGTTGGAGATTTAGGTGTCGCATATACAGGATTTGGCGGAACAAATACCTTTATGCGATACAGTGCTGATATTACTGCGATGGTTAAATTCTTGGATGACAGGTGGCAATTGAAAACGTCTTGGGATTTTGGATATATGCAATCTTTGGAAAGCGATAATTATATTCCGCGTGTGTATCGCTATTTCTTAGGTGGAGATTCATTACGTGGCTTTGATGTTGCTGGTGTTGGTTCACGAAATTGGTTTTATAGAAGCTATTCTTTGGGTGGTTTATGGAAGGCAAATGGTTCAACACAATTAAATTTCCCAATATTTATACCAGACGAATATCAAATTAAGGGTTTTGTCTTTGCAGATTATGGTATATTAGGCAAACCACCAAAACGGGAATATTTTTTCCCGAATCCACGGACATCATGGACACACGACAACATAATTGATGAAGATTGGCGAACATCTGTTGGTGTAGGTATTTATTGGAATACGCCGATGGGACCTATGAACTTTTCTTGGGGTTGGCCATTAAAGATAAACGAATATGATCAAGAACAACGCTTTTTGCTTTCATTTGCTACACAATTCTGATTGTTTTATCTTGACGTGGGGGATGAATTTTTCTTATACTTTTAAAAAGGAAAGGAGATTGAACATGAAAAAAATTCTGATGGTTTGTGCATTGGTTATTGTTGGCCTTGGGATTGCAGGCTGTGGTCAGATTTATGATCGTGAACCTGTTGGCATTGGTTATGACAATAATGAATTGAAATTAAGTCCTTGTGCTTGCATCCTTGTATACCAAGCTTAATAATCTATTGATTATAGGGGGCGAGATTGGATTATCCAAAAGATTTTGATACGCCAACTTTTCCTGCTGGAAGGGCTATTGCTGTTTCCAGAACGTTTTCTATTTGGACTGCGATTGTTTTCTTTTTAATTATGTGTTCTTGCGGATTAATGTTGTTGTTGGTACGTTCTAAAAACAATTATCCTTTTTTAATCTCAACGGATCCGATAACAGCTGATTGGACTGTTATTGCATACCCTGAAAAGGATCGTGAAATTACAGCAACAGAACTTGTCCAAGAGAATTTAGTTAAAAAGTATGTGGAATACTGGTTTAACATAGAAAAAAACAGTCTTGCGAACGAAGCTTTGTGGCAAAGATGTTCAGAGGCAGATTGTGCATCAGAACAATTTAACCCGACAATAAAAAAATGTGCTCTGTTTTGTTCTTCTGCATCCGATTTGTTTCAAAATTTCGTTGATAATGTGGTTCCACGGTATCGTGCAAAAACAACCCAAAATTCAGAGACTGTCCAAGTAATTTGGCAAATGATTACTCCGCCAGCAAAAGGTCGCGCAGTATCTAATTTATGGCAGTCTATTGTGACACTGTATTCATCTGTGGATGGATATTTTGATGCGGTGGCATTTATTGAATTGGATCAACAGTATGATAAATATCCGGCGACATTTGGGTGGTTTGTAAAAAACTTTAATTCATATAAAATATCAATACAAACAGGGGCAAAATGAACAAAACAAAATCTTTTTTAAGTGGTATTATGTTGATAGTAATAGTGTTTGCTACTCTGTTTTTTGCTGTTTTGCTGTATAACACTGTTGGTCAGTTATCTATACATACCTATATATTTCAGATGAGCAACAATCCCGAACAACGTGTTGGTCCCATGCAGTCTATGAATGATATGACACCTGATGAATTACGCAATAAACTGATACATAAATATGTTTCTGAATACTTCAAAGTTATTCCGACACAAGATAATTCCAAAAACGGTTCTGTTCAACAATTTACTATCAGAAAATTATCAACTTTGGATGTATACAATAAATGGTATAATGGCGAAGCAACAACGATAGCTAAGATGGCACAACAAAACATGTTTCGCAGAATTATTGTTGACCGTATCGTTCCTACCGATGATTCAAATTGGTTTGAAGTTAAATATACTGCTCAAACATGGGAAGAATCTAATAATATGGATACAAATGTTATTGAATCGCACGGCACCGTGTTATTGCGTGTTCGATTCGAGAAAGATTTTCTTCCCGCAATAAATATTAAACAATCTTTAAAAAATGGCGACAATCCTGCTTTGTTGTTCAGATTTAGGGTATCAGATATACGGATAAACAGGGGTGGCTTATGATAAAAAAATTTTTATTTTTTATATCTTTGTGTTCGGTGTTGTTATTTGTTTCAGTATGTCGTGCTGATGATGAAGAATTTGATTTTGAGGATGTTTCGATAGTTGAAAATTCTGGTAGCGATATAACTACAGAAAGCATTTCTTTGAATCCGAATGCTCGCGTTGTCAATGTTCAGGAATTTGATATAGCTGGCGCAATGTTAGGTATGTCTTATGATGAAATAAATGATTTGTTCTTTAATGGTTCTGGTTTATACGCACCACGTAGAGAAAATAGTATTATATATACAATTAATCAAGATTGGAAATATAATTTAGATTACGAATGCAGACAAAATAAAATTTATAATCCCGCAGAATTAGAAAAATGTATATATTCTTTGGCACGCAATCGCGGTCTGTTATACGTGTCAGAAATACATTTGGAACGTCAATTTACAGGTGAAACTATTGACATATATTTAACAAGCAATGCCACAGATAACGTTGTTTGGCGCATTGTTTATAACAACGATGTTGATGTTATGGATGGAATAGATTCAGAAGAAAACGGAAAATTTGCAAATCAACGCGAAAAGAAAATATTGGCTTTTTGGAATAGTGTTTTGGAAAAGTATGGCGCGCCAAATTCCGATGAAGACAAATGGATTTCATCCGAAAATGCTTATGATCCAATGATGCAGGCATATTACGGACAATTGGTATTATCTGATAATGGGTTAAACGCGACAGATTCCGCAAAAAACATCCAGTCTGCACGTGAAAACTTCCAGGCAAAACCCTATGCATTCTAAGAAAACATCTTATCAAATTGGTCTTTATTCTGAATTTTTGGCCCGGTGGTTCTTGCGATTTCATGGGTATCATATTTTAAAAACCAGATATGTGACAGGCAAAAATACAAACCGGGCAGAAATAGATATAATTGCCAGACACAAGAGCACTATTGTTTTCATAGAAGTAAAATCTCGTCAAAATATTGATGCTGCATGGGCTGCTATTACACCGATACAATCTGCCCGATTACGTCGCGCTGCTGAAACATATTTAATAAACACACGTTGGAGTGGCGATGCCCGTTTTGATGTGATTGTGGTTTGTAGGCATAAAATATATTGGGCGAAAAATGCGATTTAATTTTTTATAACCGCACTTTTTATCAATGTCACATCTTCTTTGATACCGTCTATCTTTAATTGTAATTGACCAATACCAGATTCTAAAATAGTCGTTCTATTTTCCAGCGATGTTATTCGTTGTTCTTGACGTTCTAGTTCAGACAAAGAAGAATCCTGACGCGCTACCCAATAAATAATACCCGCAATAAAAGCAATTAAAAACCAACTGTTTCGCAAAATTTCCAATATATCATTCATTGTATTTTGTTTTGTCATGCTAGGTGTTTCCCTTTGTTGATTAAATTTTCTATTTGATGCACCAAAGCATTTTGTGCAGCCCACCAACGCAAGTCTTCGTTTGAAATATTTGGTCCAACAATCCGTTCAACTGTCAAAGAACGCAAATGAATCAAAACTTGTTTTCCAGAAGGCGTTGCAAATGTTCGTGCATATTGTTTTTCTATATCTTGCATATCGTAATCCTATATAGTCATTTCTTCACGTGCCATTTGTGCAATTGGTGCAATATATTTTAATTCTGCATCACTATGCAAAGATATTTTATCTATCAGTCCGCGACGTGATAATATCTGCAACCCGCGTTCACACAATGGTCGTATAAATTCGTGCAACAAGCGCCCATATGTTGCACCCAAAATACGAACCATATCTGAATTGCGTGCTAATATTTCTGTGGCGGTCATTTCTTTATCTGACAATAGCCCTAACCTGTCCGCCAATAAAGTATGTCTGATTCTATCTCGCAAATCACGCAACACTATTTGCGAAATATCAAAATCTGCCCCACTGGATAATGGTGTTAAACCGGAACTACCCACAGCTTTTGGTATTATTGCGCCAGGGGTTAAATTTATATTTGATAAATTGATAACCCCATCATCGTCTGCCTGCCAAATACCGCTGACCGCGATAGTTGCGTTTTTCAACACAAGTTCTACAACTTTGTTTACCGTTTTTATATCTGGCAGTGCACGCAAAACAGGACCACGTCCGTATAATTCGCCACTTACCACAGACCAACGAAATATAATATATGGATTTGTTTCAAAAATACCACGTGCAACAATGTTGTTTTCTATGTCACCACCTACATCAACCCACGCAGTAAAATCTTTACCAATCAAAGATTGAACTAATCTGATTGGTGTTTGTGGGTTATTTTTAACAGAATCTTTCAAATGTGATGGCATTATAAAATCTGGATATTTTTCCATCAAATCACAAGCTGGCATTGATGTAGTATGAAAAACCGCGTTTGGCAATATGGCAATATCAGTCATTGGGATTGAAGTAAATGAAAAAGCAGAATCTGCACCAATTGGATTTTCTGCCATAAACAAACAAGCTGTTCCCAGAACAATCAAATCTGTATAACATTGGTGAATCGTTGTATAAAAATTAGAATCATTTAAATGCGCACGCAACATATTTGTTGCAATATCTGCATTTGGAGATAAATCGCTTTCCCGAACCAGATTTATCCACAAAGATTCTGGTGGGGTTAACAAAGAATACATTGATGCGGCCAAATTATCTACTGCATCAGAAGCGGTTGCATCAAATAATGTTGCAACATCTGAATCATCTGTGGGTATGGTATATCGCATAGCAGTTTGCCAACGGTTCATCCATACACTACGTTCATCCAGTGCACGTTTATATAATTGCATAAGATTTTTTTGCATTTTTTGTCCTTTTGTTTGTTTATATATTAAATTCTGTATTTGCTTTGATTAAACCAATATGGTTTGTCAAAGGTCTTATTGGAATTGGTGTCATCGCAAGAGCGCCTGCAATTGCATCTAATCCGTCATCGTGTTCTGATGAACCTATTGGTGACCAAGCCAACATTTCCGACAATAACATTGTTTGCTGAATCGTGTTTCTGGCAAACAGTCGCCCTGTTGTTAGCATAGGTTCAACAGCATTTAAAATTCGTTTTATATGATTCGCTATTTGTGTAATATTTATATTCATTTGTTTAGAATCTGCGATGCGTCGCAATATTTCTGGCAATGCATTGCCTATCCCATTTATTTCAATACCTATTCTGTTTATTTGATGTTTTTGCATAAAATTCAGCACATATTCACATTGTGTTGTTAGTGGCTGAATATCTTCATCTGGGATGACCATATATACAACATCATGAATAAATGCGAGTTTATTTTTATCGTCACGATAAATCAAAGCGCAAACACTGCCATCTGATTTGCGCATACCAAAGGAAGGGTCCCAATAAAATGATACCCCTGTAATTATATGTTCTCCGATATGGGCATTATGTTGCTCAAAATCTTCTGTATAGAAATTCAAGGCGCCAGGGTCCAGATAAGCCTTTTCTTCCGCTATATATTCTAACATCATCTGAGCGGAAAAATGACGTGGTCCAACAATTCGTTCTAAATCCTGTATTTTTTCATGCGGAAACATTTCCGGCCAAACCGGATTTCCAGCATTATCGACAATAGGTATTTTTAAATGTTTATACCCCTTTAAAAAAGGTATTGAATTATTAAAATTTTCGTTTAATCTAAAAGACATGGACTTTACTCCGAAAACTTTGCCCGTAAATTTAGAAGCAGAACAAGCTGTTTTGGCTGCTGTATTGATGAATAATCGCGCACTGGAAAATATATCCGACTTTTTGTTGCCAGAACATTTTTCTCATCCTGCTCATCAAGAAATATATAAATTAGCTTTGCGTCAATATGCGGCAGCAATTCCGTTTGATATAATTACCGCCAAAACCTATCTTGAACAACAGGGTGTTTTGGAAAATGTTGGCGGTGTTGAATACCTTTCTAAACTAGCTTCCGCAGGCTCTACCGTTGTTAATGTAGATCATTACGCTCAAATTGTTTTTGATAATGCCAGACGTCGTGATTTGATAAATCTTGGGCAGAGTGTTATGGATAACGCTTACACCGAAAATTTAGATAACCCTGTCGATGCTCAAATAGAATCCGCAGAACAAAAATTATTTAATTTAGCATCAACAGGCAAATCTGAACACAATGTTGTGTCATTGGCAGATGCTTTAAAAGGTGCTTTAGAGGAAGCAGAAATTGCATATAAAGCCGATGGTAAACTGTCTGGATTAACAACGGGTCTTGATGATTTAGACAAGTCAATCAGCGGATTACATCATTCTGATTTGCTTATTATTGCTGGTCGTCCTGGTATGGGAAAAACAACGGTGGCAATGAACATCGCGTTCAACGCAGCAAATGCAATTTTTAATAAACGCGCAAATGACAAGTACAAAGGCGCGGTTATATTTTTCAGTTTAGAAATGTCCAATCAACAATTGGCTGCCCGCATATTATCTTCTCAATCAAAGATTCCTGCGGCACACATGCGCGACGGTAATTTGACAGACGAGGACATAATGAAAATGTCAGAATATGCCAATGCATTATCAAAATTGCCTTTGGTTATTGATGACACTGCAAATATGTCTGTTGCTATGATTAAAACGCGTGCACGCCGTATAGCTCGTCAGTCTGGTGGGGTTGCTTTGATAGTAATTGACTATTTACAGTTGATGACATCACCTGGTGGCAAACACAACGATAACCGTGTTCAAGAATTATCTGAAATTACTCGTGGCTTGAAAATTCTGGCCAAAGAACTTGATGTTCCCGTGATTGCATTGTCTCAATTGTCACGAAGTGTTGAACAACGTGATGATAAACGACCTGTTCTGTCAGATTTGCGTGAATCTGGTTCTATTGAACAAGATGCCGATATTGTTATGTTCACTTATCGTGAAGAATATTACCTAAGTGGTCGTTCACCAGAACAACGTTTATCTGGACCAGCATCTGAAAACGCCACTCAACATTGGCAAAATCGCCTTGATAACGCAAGAAACAAGGCCGACATCATTATTGCTAAGAACCGTCATGGAAAACCAGAAACAGTTCATTTGGCTTTCTTTGGTGAATATTACTTGTTTGATAACCTTAATCAATTTGGCCCGCAACCTGTTAATGATGGATTTGAAATGCAATATCCACAAGCCAATAATGAATCATTTGATTCTGCGACACCAGATGTAAGTGATGTTCCAGATGATTTAATATAATTATTTTACTTGCCAAATTTATAAAAATTGACTATCATTATTGACAAATAAGTTCAAGGAGTTTGCCATGGCACAAGAAGAAATTATTTTTCCAAATAATATCCGCAATATTCGTGCATCCAAAGGAATGCGTATGACAGAGTTAGCAAGGCGCGCTAACTTATCTTTATCTGCAGTGTCAAAAATTGAGAAAGGTGTTCGTCGCTTGAACCAGAAACAGTTATTAAATGTGTGTTCAATTTTGGGATGCAAACTATCTGATTTGTTTATACACGAAACAGATAAATATGCTGATAAATGGCAAAACGAAATCAAACGCCGTTTGACCGATAACGAAGGCAGTGGCTTAAAAGTTTTTGGTAGTGGATTACGGAAAATCCGTCAACGCGCTGATAAAACTATTGCGGAAGCTGCAAAACAAGCAAATATGACCTTGTCTGTGTATCATAAAATCGAAGTTGGTCAACGCGAAGTATATGAAAATGAAATAGAACCCTTGGCAAAGGCCTTTGGATACACTTCTTCTCAGCTGTTTGATGAAATCGCCAAATTGTATAATGCAGGCGAATTGAACAAGCAGATTAACAAAGTTAAAGAACGTGTCAAAGCCGTACTTGAACCTTGTAATCCTGCATCTGGCATGAATATGCATTGTGGTTTATATGGTGCTCAATTATATGATAACGCCCGCAGAAAATTAATTCCTGTGTTTGGTGGTCCATCTGGTAAATCTATCAAATTCAAAAAATCTGATGAAGATATGATTGTTGCACCGGCTTCGTTGGAAGGATGTTGTTGTGTTTACGCACTTGTTCCAAACTCTAAACGTCTTGGTGGTGTAATACCAGAATCTTCTTATGTTTTCGCCGATACCAGTGCCACACCTGTTGTTGGTGATTTAGCAGTATTTGTTGAAGAAGATTTTGAATCAATTACTGAAAAAGACATAGTAAATGCTCATATTGCAGTTGTTCGAAAAGATTCTAATGGCAAACTGTATGGTCATATTACTAATCCAGAAGAAAAAGTCACTGGTAAAACCATACACAAAGTTATCATGGTTATGATGAAGTAAATTCATATAACCCAAAGGAGAGAGAATCATGCAACAGCGCACTTTAGTAACAGCACAAAGATTGTTGAATCTTTATCGCCAAGAACATGTCATAGATGGCGGATGGGCTGCTGTTAACGAAGTGTTTTTGCGCGAATCTGACGATAAAAATGTTATGACCGCATTAGCTTCTTTGCCAACAGGTTCAAAATTAATTAAACATATTACCAACCTTCGTAACGGTAAGACGCCTATGGATTCTATTGAAGCTGATTTGCTTCCCTATGGTGGCCTGATGTTTGGTTCTGGAACAGGAACAGTTTTAACCGATGATGAGCTTGAGCAATTAAAAGCTGCTTTGGATAAATTTGAAACCACTCCAGAGGGGTTAGAAACAATTAAACAAATACCATTTATAAAAAGGTTTGGACATAACTGGATTGACAATATTAAGCGTGTACTGGCAAACGATAATGAAACTTTGGCAAAATGGGATGTTGTTGCCCGCACAGATAAAGCTTATCATGCTTGGGATTTAGCTAAACGATTGGTATCTGAACCATTAACCGAACGCAATAGAGCACAAATTCAGGCAGACATGCTGGAATTTGAAACGTATTTACCGATGTTTGGAGAACCAGGCAAAGAAATTTTGGCAAAATTACGCTCGTTTATATCATCACTTCAATAATTTTTATTCTGTTTGGTATATTGTGTCTTTTGTATGTGGGGTTCCTATATAAATCATTGATCCGTGTGGCGATAAAATAAAGTCTAATTCACGCAACCTTTCTCTAAGATTATTTCGTTTTTGTTGTGTGTTGCATGTATTTGGAACTTCCACATCATCACATATTATCAAATCAGAACGCATACCTGTTATGTTGCCAGATATTCCCTGACAAATCACAGATGGTTCACGGATTCCCACAGGTCGTTTTATTGTTATTTTATGCGTTCCCCACTCTTTTTTTGTTTCCGGCAAAATATCAGCACACAAAGGGTGATTTTCCAGAATATTTCTAATATGTGCCACCATTCGAGAAGCCAAACTCGATTCTGCAGATAATATCAATATTCTGGTTTCCGGTCTGTGATACAAAACACATGCAGCAAACACCCCCACCACCGTTGATTTTCCCGAATGCCTGAACGCATTTAAAAGTCCGCGATGTGGTTCATTATTCAGAACACTCACCAAAAAATCCATTATTTGTTTGTGGTGTGTCGGTGTGTGAAAACCTAATATTTTATTCCAAGCGTCTAAAAAATTATAAGCTGCCGTAATCGTCACTGTTTGCATTGTCCGCTTCTTCTGTGACCAATCCATAATCATTTATCAATTGTGGTAAAGCATTATTCAGAACATTTAATAAATTATTATAAAGTCCCAATACCGCACCACCAGACATTTTATCGGATATGGTATCCAAAACATAATTTATTGCAGTCATGACATTATCGTGAATATTTGCCCATTGTGTGACATCAATATTTACGCTTTGTAAATCTTGAAAAGCCGCTAATAAAAAATTAAAATCTGAATTTAAATCTTCTGGATCAATTTTTGCTGTTGGCTGATAATCAATCACTCTGTTCAGAGATATTTGACGAAAAATGTCTATTTGTTTACCAGACTGTGGAACATTATTTGGATTAATGGTATAATCCGTATTATTTAATATGACATTATCAATTGCTACTTTGATATCTGCATTTTGAAAAAAAGGAAAAGAAAATACATACTCTGTGGTTGCACCATCTGATGTATACGATATTTTATACATGTATTCCCCCTATCCTGCTATTTTATCTATTTTTGATAACCATTGTTTTACTAAATTAGGTTTTTTGACCGTCAGTTTATTAATTTTTTCCAAATTATTTTTTAGTTTTGTATCATACGATGCAGATGTTTCAGAACGTAATCTTTTTAAAACCGCAGATTCTGAAAAACTTGTTCCCGCATTACCAGAAGCCCCGTATAAAGCCCGTTGTTGCGCCAAAACTTTTTTTATCAAATTAGTTTTTGTTTTTTCATCATCCGCAATAGCTGATAATATTTTTTGTCGTTCATTTTCTGCGTTTTTCTTAGATTCTTTATAATCTAAAACTTTTGTGACATCTGATACTAGTTGTCCCATATTAAATC
>CAMZAC010000002.1 GCA_947304085.1 uncultured Alphaproteobacteria bacterium | reverse complement strand
TCGCACACACACGAAACAGCACGAAAAACTAATTCATGAATTATTTAATCGTTTGGATTCTTTGGGAATGATAGAAGAAAAAACTTCAAAACAACCCTATTCTGTAAACGAAAAAAAGTTTTTAGCCGACCGATATGTTATTGGCACTTGCCCAAAATGTGGAAACGAACGTGCATATGGAAATGAATGTGAAAAATGTGGCGCCTCTTTGGATCCAGAAGACCTGATAAACCCACATAGTGCGATTGATTCGACATCACCTGTTGAAATGCGTGAAACAAAACACTTGTATTTCAAATTGAGCAAAATGCAAGACAAATTACGCACATGGATTAATTCTCGTCAAGGTTGGCCTAAAACAGCAATCACTATCGCAAATAAATGGTTAGACGAAGGATTGCGAGACAATCCAATTACACGTGATTTATCTTGGGGAATTCCTGTAAACAAACCAGGATACGAAAATAAAGTTTTCTATGTTTGGTTTGATGCGCCATGGGGTTATGTTTCTATTTCACAAATTGCAAATCCTGAATGGGCATCTTGGTGGAAAAACCCAGATTGTCATTACACGCAATTTATGGCCAAAGATAATGTTTCCTTTCATTCTGTTTTCTTTCCTGCACAAGAATTGGCTATGGACGATAATTGGAAAACAGTCGATGTGTTAAAGGGACAAAATTTCTTGAATTTTAACGGCGCAAAAATATCTAAATCTGCTGGAAATGGAATATTTTTGGATCAGGCAATCAGTATCGCACCAGCAGATTATTGGCGTTATGCATTATTGGCATCGGCCCCAGAAACAGATGATACAGATTTTACAATTGAACGTTTTGCAGATATTGTGAATAAAGATTTGAACGGAATGTTGGGTAATTTTGTATCACGTGTTTGCAAACTATCAGATAAAAACTTTGGTAATGTTGTGCCAAAGGGCGATAAAGTTGATTCAACATTAAAATCGCAAATCGACGAAAAATTAAAAGATTTAACAACTGCGTTGGAAAAATGTGAATTTCGCGATGCTGTATTTGCTTTGCGTTCGCTGTGGGCAATCGGAAACGAATATATGACAATCAATGCACCATGGGCACTTGTAAAAGACGGCAAAATGGTTGAAGCAGAATATGTATTAAATACTTGTTTCCAACTGATAGATTTCTATGCGCGTGTATCTGCACCGTTTATACCGGACACAGCAGAAAAAATACAAAATATTTTTTCAACCAAACACGATTTATCTTGGCCACACGAATTCGATGCACGTATTAAAAGCGGAACAGAATTTGTTATTCCTGAAAATCTGTTCGAAAGAATTGATGATGAACGCGTCAAAGAATTGATTGAAAAATATTCAACTAAATCTAATAAACCAGAATTGATTGTTGTAAAAATCGTCGATATAAAAAATCATCCAAGTCGCGAAGATTTGCATATTGTAACGATTGATGATGGAAATAAAAAACAAGATATTGTTTGTGGTGCACAAAATGTCCGCAAAGATATGCTGGCTGTGTTTGCACCAGTTGGGGCAATCATACCAAAAACAAACAAACCAATTAAACCGCGTTCTGTGGCGGGAGTAGAATCGAGAGGAATGCTTTGCAGTGGCGCAGAATTAACACTGTCTGATGACGATAAAGGAATTTATGAAATCACAGATAAAAAAACAGGACAGGTATTAAAATGACAAAGAAAAAAACAATGTATAATCGTGTTCAAATATATAATTTAGATAGACTTTTATTATTAGATATTTCGTGCGAAAAATGTATAAAACAAGGATATTGTTCCAGATCTAAACGCAGACGGTCGCATTGTGAAATCAATGACGTTGTCACAAAATCTGGCGTTTTTGATATTCGCGGACAATATACGGTAACACCGGAAGCCAAATATTATGTCAATACTGACAATTATGAAAATTTTTGTATAGCACGTTCTGCTATACAAAAAATACAGGAACAATATTCGCGTTAAAATGAACGGAACTAGATTGATTTTAATGTCTTGTTGTGCACCATGTTCGTGTGGCGCCATCAAACAACTTGCAAACGGTGAGATCAGCGGTATAGACGATTTTATTGTTATGTTTTTCAACCCAAATATTTTTCCAGAAACAGAATACCAAAAACGCTTAAACGAACAAATTAAATACTGTGAAAAGATGGGTGTAAAATATGTCGTTGGCGATTATGACCACAATAAATGGAAACAAGAAATAAACGGTCTTGAAAACGAACCTGAACGCGGTGCACGATGCAGTAAATGTTTTGCATATCGTTTTTGCTTTGCGCGCGACTATGCAATAAAAAATGGTTTTAATGCTATTGCATCTGTATTCGGTGTTTCAAAACACAAAGACCAAAGTCAAGTAGACTGCGCAGCACAAGAATCTTGTGGAACAATACAATATATTCCAATCAAATGGGACGAAGCTCTGCGCCAAGAAATAAATCGCGAATCTGATTTTTATCGTCAAAATTATTGTGGTTGCGAATTTTCAATAAGAAAATAGTTTTATATATAAAATATATAAAAACTTGTTTTTTGCTTTTAATTTCCTATAATTTTATAGTAAACAAACAAAAGGACGACTATGTCATCTGTATATGTATTCCCAGGTCAAGGTGCACAAGCCGTTGGAATGGGACAAGATTTATATAATAACAATACTGCCGCACGCGAAGTTTTTGATACGGCTGATTCTGTATTGGGCGAAAAATTATCAGATATTATCTTCAATGGTCCAATGGAAACATTGACTTTGACTGCAAATGTTCAACCTGCGATTTTAACAACTTCGATTGCTATGTTTCGTGCGTATAATCCAAAACTACCCGATTATGTAGCAGGACATTCTTTGGGCGAATATACAGCACTTTGTGTTGCTGGCGCACTTTCATTGGAAGACGCGGTTAAATTGGTTCGTCTGCGCGGCGAAGAAATGCAAAAGGCCGTCCCAGCGGGTCAGGGTGCAATGGCTGTTGTTTTAGGTCTGGATATTGAAGAATTGAAAAATGTTTGTGAAATTGCTGAAAAACAAACAGGCGCAATTTGTGATATTGCAAATGATAATTGTCCCGGACAAATTGTTATATCTGGTGCAACAAACGCGATTGAGGCAGCAATGGAAATCGCGAAAGAACATGGTGCAAAACGCGCTATGAAGTTGCCTTTGTATGTGCCACCACATTCAAGATTGATGGCACAAGTTGCTGAAAAAATGAAGATCGCATTGGACAACACGGAAATCAAAACACCTTGTGTTCCTTTGATTTCTAACAAAACATGTCAACCTATGACTGATGTAGATGAGATAAAGGAATCTTTGATTTACCAAATTACACACGGGGTTCGTTGGCGCGAATCTGTATTAAATATGGTTGATTTAGGCATAACTGATTTAACAGAAATCGGGCCAGGAAATGCTTTGGTTGGTTTGGTTTCACGCACAACAGATAAAATTAACGCACATAAATTGGAGATATAAAATGTTCGATTTGAAAAATAAAGTTGTTTTAATTACTGGTGCAACTGGTGGAATTGGTGGTGAAATAGCCAAACAAATGAAAAATGCCGGTGCAACAGTGGTTGTATCTGGCCGAAACAGCGAAAAATTAAATAAAGATTTTAATGATGATTTTATAAAAATCGTTGCCGATTTATCTGTGGATGACGCATGCGATAAATTGGTTAATGACACAATTGAAAAAAACGGTCATTTGGATATTTTGATTAATAACGCAGGCATTACAAAAGATACCCTGATGATGCGTATGACTGATGAACAATTTGATGATGTTATAAATACCAATTTACGCGCAACATTTAAAATGTGTCGCAGTGCAATTATGCCAATGATGAAACAAAAATATGGGCGTATTATAAATATGGCATCTATTGTTGGTGTTGTTGGTGGCGCAGGACAAACAAATTACGCTGCATCCAAGGGTGGAATTATCGCATTAACCAAATCTATAGCGGCCGAAGTTGCATCGCGCGGAATCACAGCAAACTGTATTGCACCGGGCTTTATAAAAACGCCTATGACCGATGTTTTAAGCGATGAATTAAAGAAAACATATTTATCACAAATACCTGCAGGGCGTTTTGGCGAACCTGTGGACGTAGCAAACGCTTGTGTGTTTTTGGCAAGTGATGAAGCATCTTATATCAACGGGCAAACAATACATGTCAATGGTGGTATGGGGAGGTTTTAATTATGAAACCACAAGAATTCAAAACATTACAAACCATGCGTCTTGATTTGAAACCATTGGTTGCGACTTTTGGTTTCGCAAATGAAATATTTGATATGATCGATAAAAATCGTGAATATTTCAAATTTATGCCTTGGTCAGATATAAAACAACCAGAACAAGAATTCGATTTCTTGCGTGGTGCGGAACAAAAATGGAAAAAACAAACCACTGCAAACTATGGATTATTTTTGCGTACAGATAATTCTTTTGTTGGGGTTTGCGCTTTAATGGACATAAATTGGTCAGATGAAACCGGTGAAATCGGATATTGGTTAAATCCAAAATTTGCAAGACAAGGTTTTATGAGCGAAGCTGTTCAAGCAATTGTCCAAGAATTTTTCAATATTGGTTTCAAACGTATTATTTTAAAAGCGGATATAGAAAATATCCCGTCGTGCAAAACGGCAGAAAAATGTGGTTTTACACGCGAAGGTATTATGAAAAGTTATGAATTCAATAAACCTTTGAATCGTCGTCAAGATATGTGTTTGTACGCAAAAATAAACGAAAAATAAAAATGCAAAATTATGATGTGATTGTTATTGGTGGTGGACACGCAGGGGTAGAGGCAGCAACTGCATCTGCACGTCGTGGTGCAAAAACATTATTAATCACGATGCGTGAAAGCGATATCGGTGCGATGTCTTGCAATCCGTCTATTGGTGGGCCTGGCAAATCACAAATGGTTGCTGAAATTTGTGCAATGGGCGGTGTTATGCCATTGGCTGCCGATAAATCCGGCATTCATTGGCGCACATTGAATGCAACACATGGCGCGGCAACCCAGGCTCTGCGCGCGCAAATCGACAGAAATTTTTATCATGATGCTGTTATGAATATTTTGTGTACAGCAGAAAACCTGACACTTGTATTCGAATCAGTTTTTGATTTAGATATTGAAAATAAAATTGTAAATAAAAAATATTCTGCCAAAGCGATTGTTTTAACAACTGGGACTTTCCTTGGTGGATTGGTGACACGTGGTAGTGAAAAAATTCAATCTGGTCGTTTAATGGACAATGGCGAATATCAGGAAAACGATACGCATATTTCAAATGTGTTAAAGAAAACTGGTTTTGATTTATTGCGATTAAAGACTGGAACACCTGCGCGCATATATCGCGACAGTATTGATTTTTCTGTATGTGAAGAACAACCCGGCGATTATCCACATGATTGGTTTGGTTTTGGTGACGATAAAAACAAATATGCTGAAAAATGCTTTATTACACATACAAACGAAACCACACATAAAATAATTCGCGATAATATAAAAAACGCACCAATGTATAATGGCGATATTGTGGGGATGGGGCCACGCTATTGCCCATCACTTGAAGACAAAGTTATGCGTTTTCCAGAACACACAACGCATCATGTCTTTTTAGAACCAGAAGGTTTCAATAGCGACCTGATTTATCCAAACGGCATTTCAACCAGTTTTGGCAGTGATATTCAAGATAAATGGATTCGCACTATACCGGGGCTGGAAAATGCAAAGATTGCACGATATGGATACGCAATTGAATATGATGCGATTGATGCGCGTGCATTGAAATCTACATTGGAATCAAAAGATATAAATGGTTTGTTTTTCGCGGGTCAAATCAACGGAACCAGCGGATATGAAGAAGCCGCGGCACAGGGTTTGGTCGCTGGCGCAAATGCTGCTGCGTTTGCGTTGGACAAACAACCGCATATCTTGGACAGAACAAATTCTATGATTGGCGTTTTAATAGATGATATAACAACACTGGGGGTTGATGAACCATATCGTATGTTTACTTCGCGCGCAGAATATCGGTTAAATTTGCGTGCTGATAATGCAATATTAAGATTGGGCTCTATGGCGGAATCTTTGGGTTTAATCACAAAAGAATTACACGATAAAATAAAACAATTACGTGAAAATACAGCAATTGAAAACGATAATTTTTATGCGGGATACATTTCAAGAAACGAACGCGAAATTGCAAATTATAAAAAAGATGCAGAATTGAAAATACCACGTGATTTTGATTATAAATCTTTACCGGGTTTAACAAATGAATTGATTGAAAAGATGACCAAAACACGTCCAGAAACAATCGCATCGCTGTCGCGAATACCCGGCATGACACCAGCGGGAATAATGGTTGTGCTTCGCAGATTAAGATGTGGAAACAAAGATTAAGTTTAAATCTGTTTAGGTGACATACCAACAAAAACATCACAGATACAAAAGATGGTGCCGGTTATAGGACTTGAACCTACGACCCCCTCATTACGAATGAGATGCTCTACCAGCTGAGCTAAACCGGCTTGCCCCAGCAGTATAAACAAACCTTTGTATTTTTTCAAGTTTTATCGTATATAACTTGATTTTTTGTAAAAAACATTGTATAAATAGACGCATGACAACAAAAACAATAATTATTATTAAATGACAGACACTGCGCTTTGGCGGTGGCTGGGGCGCATAAGGCGCCATTTTTTATACAACAAAAGGAACTATGAAACCATGGCATACAAAAAGACTGAACAGAAAGCAAATTTTACACAACTGGAACATGAGGTTTTACAGTTTTGGCGTGAAAACGACACTTTCCATAAATCTTTGAATAAAACAAAGATGGGTAAACCGTTTAATTTCTATGACGGGCCCCCGTTTGCAAATGGGTTACCACATTGGGGACACTTGGGTGTATCAAGCATCAAAGATATGGTTTCTCGTTATAAAACAATGTGTGGAAGACATGTTGAACGTGAACTCGGTTGGGATTGCCATGGATTACCAGCAGAAATAGCAGTTGAAAATGAAACTGGTAAAAGTGCCAAGAATATTGTTGCAGAACAAGGTATTGGGGCTTTTTGTGATATGTGTCAAGCCGGTGTTATGAAATACTCAACAGAATGGTTACGTTTTATTGAACGTATTGGTCGTTGGGTTGATATGGGTGACGGTTACGGTTATCGTACAATGGATAAAACCTATATGGAATCTGTTATATGGGGATTGAAACAATTATATGACAAAGGTTTACTTTACAAAGATTTCAAAGTAAATCCATATGATTGGAAACTGGGAACCGTTTTATCAAACAGTGAAGCCAGCGAAGATTATCGTGATGTTGTTGATGATACTGTGACAGTTTGGTTTGAATTGGAAAATGGGGACAGGGCAATTGCATGGACAACAACACCATGGACATTACCTGCGAATTCTGCTTTGGCGGTTAACCCAAATATGAAATATGTTCGCATGAAACACGAAGACGGACATATTTATGTTTTGGCTGAAACCAGATTAAAAGAATACGAAAAAATTTTCGCAAATTCTGAAAAAGTTGGCGAAGTTATGGGTTCAGAGTTGGTTGGATTGCATTACAAACCTATATTTGATTATTATGCTAATCAAAACCCATTGTTGCATCAAATCATATCTGCTGATTATGTATCTGATGGCGACGGAACCGGTATCGTTCATATAGCACCTGCATTTGGTGAAGAAGACTATTTTGCAGCCAAAGCGTTAAACTCAAAATTTCCTGTGATTTTGAATGTGGACGACTATGGTAATTTTGATAATACTGTTCGTGATTGGGCTGGGCAAAATATATTTGAAGCGAACCCAAAAATTATTGATTGGTTGAAACAGAACGGTATTTTGGTTAAAAAAGAACAACATAAACACAGTTATCCATATGGTCCACGTAGCAAAGAAAAACTGATTCAACGTGCGACAGACGCATGGTATGTTGATGTTCCAAAAATCCGCAACAGATTAGTTGAAATAACAAAAACACAAACTAAATGGACATCTGCTGGTAATCGGTTTATGGCATGGATTGAAAATGCTCGTGAATGGGGTATTACCAGAAACAGATTCTGGGGTGTTCCATTACCAATTTGGGAAAAAGATGGTGAATACAAGGTATTTGGTTCAATCAAAGAAATAGAAGATTTCTTTGGTGTCAAAATTGATGATTTGCATCGTCCAACATTGGATAAATTAACAAAAGACGGTTGGCACAGAATACCTGACGTTTTAGATTGTTGGTTTGAAAGTGGTTCTATGCCATTTGCACATTTGCATTATCCGTTTGAAAACCAAGATAAATTTGAAAAGGTTTTCCCAGCAGATTATGTTTTTGAAGCAAACGAACAAACACGTGGTTGGTTTTATGGTTTAATGGTAATGGCGGTTGCTTTGTTTGATAAACCTGCTTTCAAAGTCGTTTCTTGTAATGGAATTATCTGTGATGAACAAAAACGCAAATTTTCTAAATCTTTAAAAAATTACGTTGATCCAACAGAACAGATGGAAACGTATGGTGCAGATGCTATACGTTTGTTTATCCAAGGCAGCAATTTTATGAAAGCAGAACCAGTTGGTGTAGATAAAGATGGTAAAGTATTTAATGATACAATTAAAACTATTTTAACACCGCTTTGGAATGCATATCATTTCTTTACTTTGTATGCAAACGCAGCGAATATCACAGTAAATAAAGAACCAAATTCTGACAATTTATTAGATAAATATATTTTATCTGAACTGAACGAATTGATAAACACAACAACAAAAGCGTTGGAAGATTACAGATCAGATATTGCTGTCAAAGAATTTGTTCGTTTCTTGGATGTGCTGAATAACTGGTATATTCGTCGTAATCGTGATAGATTCTGGGATGAAGACGAAAGTGCATTTGAAACACTACACTTTGTTTTAAAAACATTTTGTACGTGTTTAGCACCGTTCGCACCATTTATTTCTGAATATATATTCAAGAATTTAACAGGCAAAGAATCTGTGCATTTAGAAGATTGGCCAATTGCAAAAGACACAGATGCACAAATTGTTGATGATATGCGTCGCGTCCAAGAAATTGTATCTGTGGGAAAACAGTTGCGCGAACAATACAAACTGAGAAATCGTTTACCTTTGCAAGACGTGACAATTGCAGGCATTAATATGCCTGAATACAAGGATATTATCAAGGACGAATTAAATGTGAAAAATATTAAATTCGTTTCTGATATTCATAATGTTGCAGATTCGTTTGTATATTTAATCACACCAAAAATCGGTAGCCGACTTGGTGGCGCTTTGAAAGATATAATTCCAGCGGTCAAACGCGGTGATTATGAAATCAAAGGCGACAAATTATATGTTGGTGATTACGTTCTGAATTCTGACGAATTTGAAAATCGTTTGACTGTCAAAGATAACATTACAGGCGCTGCATTACCAGATAATACAGCTGTAGTTGTATTGAACACAGAAACCAACAGCGAATTGATCGCAGAAGGTTTAGTAAATGACACGTTGCGCTTTATCCAAGATTCAAGAAAGGCGGCAGGGCTTGAGGTGTCTGACAGAATAAAACTGACATATACGACAGAAATCGCGCTACACAACGCAATTGAAACATATAAAAAACGCATTATGCACGATGCCTTGATTGTTGAAATGAATTTTGATGAAGCAAACCAATTCAACACTGAAATCGAAGGCTATAATCTGTCAATCAATATTGAAAAAACAAATGCATAAAAAAAATATAACTTTGACACCGGATATTTATTTCTCAAATGTCTGCCCGACGTTGAATATGGATATCCGGTCAGAGTTGTATGCAACAAATGAATTTACTTTCGCTGTAGCGGTAATTTTATCTGCCCAAGCGACCGATAAAAAAGTAAATGAAGTGACCCCAAAACTTTTCCAAATTGCGTCAACACCCGATAAAATGTTGCAAGTTGGTATTGATAAATTGAAAGAACATATTCGGGTAATATCTTTCTTTAATAATAAAGCAAAAAGCATTATTGAATTATCAAAACAGTTGAAATCTGATATCAGTGATGATGTAAATTATCGTTTTCCAGACAAATATCATAATCGCAATGAATTAATGAAATTGGCTGGTGTTGGGCAAAAGACAGCAAATGTAATCACGAATGTTTTATGGCATGCACCAAACATTGGTGTTGATACCCATGTGTTTCGTTTATCTCATCGCTTTGGTTGGGTTGATAAAAACGATAATACCCCCGAAAAAGTAGAAGCAAAATTACTAAAATATATTCCAAAAAAATATCATGAATTTGTAAATCATGTTATGGTTTTACACGGTCGATATACCTGCAAGGCTTTGCGACCAAACTGTGCAAACTGCCCGGTAAACAAATGGTGTAATTCAACCGATAAAAACATATAAAAAAAACACCGGCATTTACCGGTGTTTTCTTAACATTTTTCAAATCATTTATGCACGAAGTTTTGCTCCGCATTTTGATTCTATGTTTTTGATGATTGCGTCTTGAATCTTTAACAATTCTTCATCGTTCATATTATGGTCTGGATAAATTGTGATTGTAAAAGCAACCGACTTTTTACCATCACCCATATCAAACGAATCAAACACAACTGCATCTGCAACACTTTGATCTGTTGAAAGTGCTGTCGATAACATTTTTCCGGATTCAAAATTATTATCGACCACAAATGCAAAATCACGTGTTATCGGCATAAAATCTGTCATTGGTATTTTTTTATGTTTTGGATTTTTTGGCAGATTTTCAACATCTTCAACCAAACCAATATACACTTTTGTTTTAATATGGAATTGCTTTGCAATCGATGGGTGCAGTTCACCAAACTGAGCCAAAACTTTTTTACCCTGGACAATCGCACCATATCTGTATGGATGCGCCCACTTTGGTGCATCTGCAGTATCAATTGTATATTTTTGTGCACCAAGCAAAGACACCAAATCTGCCTTGACATCAAATATATCAACTTCGCGATTGCGTTTTTGCCAATGTTTTGGCGATGTGGCACCAGTGCGAATTATACACAATGATGTATGCTGTTCACCTGGTTTATCACCATCAAACACAGTTCCCAGTTCAAATATATTTATGTCCATAAAACCGCGACTTTCATTTTTTTCAACGGCAATCAACAGATTTTCCAATAAATTATTACGCGCTGTATCCAAATCTATGACAATAGGATTTGCAATTTTAATAACAGGTTTATCTGTTAAAATTTGTTCAAATTTACTGTTTCCCAAACCAAATGAAACAGACTCGTTTAAGCCGAGCCCCGCTAATTTTTCTTTTAATGATATATTCATATCATTATTTATTTTTGTTGTATTGTTTTCAGAAACGTAATTCAAACCGATTTTATCATAACCATACATGCGTATTAAATCAGAAACTATATTTTCTGGAATAACAACATCAACACGTGATGACAGCGGTGTTATCATCCAATCGCCGTTTTTAGTATTTTTAATATCATAATGTAAATCCGTTAAAATCTTTCTTTGTGTTTCTTCATCAAGTTTAATACCCGTTTTTTGTTCAAACAAAGATGGGTTATAACGTATAGATTCTGGTGCATATGACATGCGCCCAGCTACAGAAACATTGACGATTTTACCGCCACACGCATCCATTATAATTTTTGCAGCATATGCTAATGCTTTTGCCGATACATCTGGATCTATGCCGCGTTCATATCTGTATGAAGAATCGGTAGACAAACCAATTTTCTTTGACGATTTACGAATTGATACAGGATTAAAATATGCGGATTCCAAAATAATGTTTTTCGTGTCATTTGTTGTAGAAGCTCTATCACCACCAACAACACCAGCCAAAGCAAGTATTCCTGCATCATCACAAATCACTAAATCTTTTTCATTTAATGTATGTTCGTTTCCAAACAAATCTGTGAATTTTTCGCCTTCATTTGCCATACGCACAGTAATATCACCGACAATTTTATCTGCATCAAAGCAATGCATAGGTTGTGCTATATCATAACAAATGTAATTAGTAGCATCGATTGGTGCGTTTTTTGGATTTATCCCGGCACTACGTAAACGTCTTTGAATTATACTGTTTGACGGGGCGTTTTTTATTCCGTGTATTTCACAGAATCTATATGTTGGACATGCCTCTGGCGCTAATAAATTAACCTTTCTTTTACCCGGAACCAAATCAAGTTCTTTGATTTTATCTTCAACATATTCACCAATGCCGGATGCACTTAAATCCAGTGCAATTCCACGCACAGACAAATAATCCGGTCGATTTGGTGTAATTGACGTTTCGATTATTGCAGAAGCAGAATCAGCCAAAGCAGATATTGGTTGACCGATTGTTTCTTGTTTTTCATCAAGTTCGATAATACCACTGTGGTCATCACTTATACCAAGTTCTTTGCCGCTGCACATCATACCATTTGATTCAATGCCACGTAATTTACCAGACTGAATTACCATATCGCCAATTTTACAACCCGGAATCGCCAGTGCAGAAACCAAACCAACACGTGCATTTGGTGCGCCACAAACAACCTGACGCAAAACACCAGATCCATCATCAACCTTCAATACGTGCAGATGATCGCTGTTTTCATGCGGAACACATTCAACAATTTTTGCAGCAATCGGCAAAATTGGTGTTTCCAAATCTTCAACTTCCAGACCGATAGATGTTAATTTATCAGTAATCTGCTCTGGGGTTAAATTCGTTTTTAAATACTCTTTCAACCATTCATAAGACCATTTCATTTTTTACCCCCTTGATTAAAAACCACTGTTTTTCAGCCATCTGATATCACCATCATAAAAAGCACGCAAATCGTTCAAGCCATACTTTAACATTGCTAATCTGTCCCACCCTAAACCAAAAGCGAAACCTTGGTATTCATTTGGGTCTATGTTGCAATTACGCAAAACGTTTGGATGAACCATACCGCCACCTAATAATTCAAGCCATTTGTCGCCCCATTTCATATCTATTTCAACAGACGGTTCTGTAAATGGGAAATACGAAGGACGAACGCGCATTTCTATATCCTTTTCAAAAAACTTTGATAAAATTGTCCGCAAAGTACCAAGCAAATCTGCTATAGTAAAATTTTTACCAACACACAAACCTTCTATTTGATGAAACATCGGGGTATGAGTAGCATTCATTTCTTTGCGATATGTTGGCCCAATAAAAAACATTTTTATTGGTGCGCCATATTTTTCCATCGCACGAATCTGAACCGCGGATGTCTGTGTCCGCATTACATTACCATTTTTCAAGAAAAACGTGTCCTGCATATCACGAGCGGGGTGGTATTCTGGTGTATTTAAAGCTGTAAAATTATGCCAATCATCCTCTATCTCTGGTCCGGTCATTAATGTATATCCCAAAGATTGCGCAATAGATGAAATATCTTTTAATGCTTGTGTCAACGGATGAATTGTTCCGCGATTTTTTGGTTCTGCATCCAAAGTGACATCTAGTTTCTCTGTTGCCAATTTTGTGTTTAATACCGCCAATTCCAGTTCTGACTGTTTTTCTTTGAATAATTGACGCAATTCTGTATTTTCAGCGTTTATACCTGCACGTTCGTCATTAGACAGATTTGCCATATTTTTCAATTTTTGTGTCATTGTACCGTTTTTACCAAAAGTTTCGGTATACAATATTTGCAAGTCTTCCAAAGAATTTACTTTTTTGATTCTATCTTTCATTTTATTCCCCGTTGGTAAACAAATAAGACCGTATCTCTACGGCCTTATTATGACAAAACAAAACCCCGCCGCCAAGAGTTATTTAGCAGTAGAGGAAATAAATCGTTTTGCAGTTTCAATCAATGTATTGAAGTTTTTATCTGCATCGTATGCCATTTGGGCCAACACTTTACGGTCCAATGTAATACCCGCTTTCTTCAAACCATTCATAAACTGGCTGTATGTCAAACCATTAGCGCGCACAGCGGCATTGATACGAACAATCCAAACCGAGCGAAAATCGCGTTTCTTTTGACGACGATCACGGTATGCATACTGACCTGCTTTTTCAGTTTTTTCACGTGCAGCACGATATGTTGAATGATGACGAGCCAGATAACCTTTTGCTCTATCAAGTATTTTCTTGTGTTTTTGTTTTACAGTTGTTCCACGTTTTACCCTTGCCATAATATGCCCCCTTAATCTAATCCGTATGGAGCCAAGATTTTAGCCTGACCCATCATATTCTTGTTCAAATACTGTGGCTTTGCCCCAGCTTTATTAGCACGTTTAGATTGGTGCATAAGACGTTTTTTGTGGGCGTTTCTTGCAACACGAATTTTACCGGTCGCAGTCATGGACGCACGTTTTTTCATATAAGATTTTGTTTTTAATTTTGGCATTTTATATCCTTTTTTTATTTACCTCGTGGCAATGCCTGCCATGTCGGATACGGCTATTTTGACATATAAAAAAGAAAAATCAAGTTTTTATTGAATATTGTTTTTTTTGCGTTTAAAGTAATTTGTATGACCAAGGATAAATTATCTTATAAGTTAACTAAAATATTAAAATCTGCTTTGGCTGCAGCAGCATTGCCTATATTTATCATATATATAATGATTTCAAAGCCCGATTATACAATAATGAACAGTTTGGCACATATTGTATTACCGGTAGCAGATTTTGTTGGTTCTGTCATTACTTGGCCAATACGGGCAATTGGGCAGGGTGCAGATTGGGTTCGCGAAACATCAAAAATACGCACAGAAAACAAAGAGTTAAGAATAAAATTAGACGAAGCTTTGGCAAACCAATCTGCTTGCAAAGTAGCTATTGAAGAAAATAAAAAACTTGAAAAAGAGATTGATATTAAACACGCTATACCATTTAAATCTGTGATAGCAGATATTCAATTTGATGGTTCTGTGTTTCATCATAATACATTTTTAATAAATCGCGGAAAAAAAGCGGGGTTAGAACGCGGTATGGTTATTGTGTCTTTTGATAACAGATTGATTGGAACAATCATAGATTGTGGTTCTGCATTTTGTCGTGTACGCTCTTTGATTGATGCTGATACAAATATAGCTGTCCGAATAACAGGGACTGATATTTCTGGTTTTCTGCAAGGAAATGGAAAAAACAAAGCGTTTATTAGTTTTTTCAGCGATCCACAATTTGTTGGACGTAGTGGTTTAAGTGTGGTGACCAGCAATATTAGCGGTGTTTTACCGTCTGGTATATATATTGGTAATATGATAAACGAAAGAAACGTTGATGTTTTGCGTCCAAATCAAATATCGCGAGTTTTGGTTTTAAAATACAATGATATGGATTCGTATAAATAATGAATAGAATTATATCTTTTTTTAAAAGGGTGTGGCCATTTTTTATTACTTTGGTGTTGTGGCGCTTGTCAACACCTTTTTGGAATCCTGTTGGAATATTAGCTTTGATACCTGTATTCTTTTACTCTTTTGTTAAACCAATAAATTGGTTTCCTTTGTTTAGTTTTTTCATCTGTTTTTTGATTGATTACAGATGTAATTTGCCTTTGTTTTGGACAATCTCGTATTGTTTATTCTATGCATTAAACGGTTTTCAAAACTATATAGATGCACAACATATGACTAATAATTCAATACATTTATTTGCTTGTTTCATAGGTTTTGTTTTTTTTATATTAATATTTTCTTGCTCAAGCTGGATAGGTTAATTACATACCCTGTGGTTGTTTGTTTGGATGTATGTTTTATACACACCAATAACAGCTTTGGATAAATGGATCAGAAAATGATAGATACAGAAGTTGCGCGCACTTTTGATAGACGAAGCACCTTATTTTTAACAGGTGGTGCTATTTTAACTTCTGTTTTGATTTTGCGTATGTTGCAAATGCAAGTTTTTAATTATAAAGAATATACCAGAAAAAGCGAAAACAACTCGTTTCGTGTTCAAATAACTGTGCCTAAACGCGGTAACATTTTATCTGAATCGGGAACCGTTATTTCCAGAGATACAGCTGTATACAGAATATATATTATTCCAGAAGAAGCTGAAGATTTAAATTATTTAATTGATGTCATTTCAAAAGATTTAAATTTAAAACAAAAAACAATAGACAGAATTTGGCATAATATAAAAAAACAACAAGCTTTTCAGCCTGTCTTGGTCAGCGAAAGTACAAGTTGGAATACTCTGGCAAAACTGGCTGCTAAAAATATTCCTGGTATGCATATATCAACCGGTTTTTCACGCGTATACGAAATGGGACCTGCTGGGGCACAAATATTTGGTTATGTTGGTGTTCCTAAGAAAACAGTTCCAAACGCACCATTTTTTTCCACTGGTATAACTGGTCTTGAAAAGAAATTTAATGATGTGTTATTTGGCGAAACAGGACGAACAGTCTTGATTACTAACGCTGTTGGACGTATCACAGGTGAAGACAAATCACAATTTATACAACCTTTACCTGGAAAGGACATAAGACTTACAATCCAAGAAAATATTCAAAAGGTTTTATATGATTCTTTGGCTATGAACCGTGCAGGATGTGGTGTAGTATTAGACATAGAATCTGGAAATATTCTAGCAATGGCATCAACACCAAGCTTTGATCCTAATAATTTTAAAACAGATGATGGCGAAGAATATATATCTTCTTTGCTTAGTGATGTTGCGAAACCTTTTATGAACAAAACTATTGAAGGTTTGTATCCGCCTGGTTCAACATTTAAAATTGTTGTTGCTTTGGCTGCACTTGAAAGTGGCGCTATTACGCCAAATGAAAAAATTTTCTGTCCAGGGTATTGGGAATATGGCAATCATAAATACCATTGTTGGGAAAAAGATGGGCATGGTTGGGTTGATTTAATCGGTGCGCTTAAACATTCCTGTGATATCTATTTTTACCAGGTTGCTTTGCGTATCGGAATTGATGCTATTAAAGCAATGGCTTTAAAATTAGGTTTAAACAAAAAATACTTAGATAATGTTTTGGTAAATGAAATGTCTGGAATTATACCGGACAGAAAATGGAAAGAAAAAAATATTGGCTCTTATTGGGTTCACGGAGATACAATTATATCTGGTATTGGTCAAGGTTTTATTTTGACAAATTGTTTACAGTTGGCTGTTATGATGGCGCGAGTAGCATCTAATAAAATAGTTATTCCACATTTGATATATACCGATAAAAAAACCGCGTTTAAAAAATTGGGAATACAACAAAAAAATATTCAATTCGTTTTAAATGGTCTTGAAGAAGTGACCAAAAAAGGTGGTACTGCATCAGGTAGTGCGATTAATGTGAACGGTAAAAAAATGGGTGGAAAAAGAAGACATACCGGCAGTCCGAAGAATACAGAAACAGATTATCAGCTCTTATGCCAATGACATGTCAAAACATGCGGGCGCAGAGACGGAACGCATCAGGATGGTTTGGAACAGCATCCCGGCACAGTTAGCCAAAGAGAATAAGAAGTATATTTATGGAGCGGTGAGAAAAGGAGGACGTGCAAAGGATTTTGAAATGGCCATTCAATGGCTTATGGATGCAGGTTTGGCCTACAAAGTTCACAGATGCAAAACACCTGAGCAACCCTTGAGGTTTTATGAAGACTTTGATGCTTTCAAACTTTACTTGTTAGATGTCGGACTGCTTGGAGCCCTGAGTAATGCCAAGCCAGGTCTTATGCTTACCAGTAATGATGTGTTTACTGAATTCAAGGGGGCATTTACGGAGAACTATGTCATGGAGCAATTAAAAAGCGCGGATGACATTGAAGTATATTATTTCAGTAAGGACTATTCCACCCAGGAGATTGATTTCCTTGTGCAAACGAGTCGGCGGGTGGTTCCAGTTGAGGTAAAAGCCGAGGAGAACGTGAAGAGCAAGTCCTTGTCACAATTTGTCAAAACAGACCATGCCGATAAAAAACTGAAAGGTCTGCGTTGTTCCATGAAGCCATATGTTGACCAAGGGTGGATGGAAAACATTCCACTATATAGTGTTAAGGCGTATATAGATAAAGAAAAGTGAAATCAGTATATATCACAACGACTTAAGGGGACTTCTAAAAATTACTTTGCGAGCAATTTTGAATTTATTTCAGAAAGATTTTGTCTTTTTGTGGAATGAGCATAGCTATGCTATGTGATTGACACTAAAAGCAAAAGATTGCGAAATAAAACAAAATTGACGCAAAAGGTTAAAGCGTGGAATTTTTAGAAGTCCCCTTTAATATCAACTCCGCTGTACCGATGCGGTAGCCTTCGCTTCTGAAGGTCACC
>CAMZAC010000001.1 GCA_947304085.1 uncultured Alphaproteobacteria bacterium | reverse complement strand
CAATTGAACTTCTTCTTCTATACCGGTTTGTGCACGACGCAACGCACGACTTTGTTTTACATACGCGGCACGAACCACAGAATCAGATTCACCATGATTAAGCATTGCCATACCAATTACATAATCATCTTTCTGAAGCGATATTCCACGAACACCGGTTGAATTACGGCCCGAGAATATACGAATTTCAGGAACAGCAAATCTTATGCAACGACCGCGATATGTTGACAAGAACACATCTTGACCTTCATTACACGGCAACACAGAAATCAATGAATCACCCTCATCTAATTTCATAGCAATCTTTCCATTGCTACGAATTGAATCAAAATCAGACATACGATTACGACGCACCGTGCCAGATGCAGTTGCAAACATCAAGAAATGTTCGACCCCTGATTCTTGGACGCGTTTTACTTCGTCTTCTGGAACAGGTAAAATTGCTGTTATTGTTTCACCTTCGGTCAAAGGCAGCAAATTCACCAGCGGGCGACCTTTACCTGCGGCAGACGCTTCTGGTAATTTATATGTTTTAAGTTTATAGCACAAACCTTTGGAACTGAAGAACAACAGTGGTGTATGTGTGTTTGCAACAAACATATTTACAACATAATCATCCTCTTTTGTTGTCATTGCATTGCGTCCCTTGCCACCACGTTTTTGTGCACGATATGTATCCAAAGAAACACGTTTGATATAGCCCGTATTAGAAACAGTGACAACCATATCTTCACGCGCTATTAAATCTTCAATATCTATATCAATTTCTGCATCAGATATTTCTGTTCGACGTGGCTGAGACCAGTTATCACGCACAGCAGCCGTTTCGTCACGAATAATTTGAACAATACGTTCATGACTGCCTAAAATGGCCAACAAATCTTTGATTGTTGCACCTAATTCGGTCAAATCATTGTGAATCTTGTCGCGTTCCAGACCAGTCAAACGATGCAACTGTAATTCCAAAATTGCCTTTGCTTGATCTTCGGACATATAAAACATCCCGTCTTTGTATTCCGTATTTGGATCATCAATCAAAGAAATATACGATTCAATATCAGACGCAGGCCAACCACGTGAAATCAACGCAACACGCGCATCGTCTGGATTTGCAGATTCTTTTATTAATTTGATTACTTCATCCAAATTACCGCACGCCACAGACAATCCTAACAAAGTATGTGCACGATTGCGTGCTTTATTCAAATCAAATATTGTTCTGCGACGAATAACTTCTTCGCGAAATTCTATAAACGCATCTAACACAGTTCTAACAGAAAACAACATTGGACGGCCACGATTTAACGCCATCATGTTGACAGGAAAATTAGACTGCATTTCTGTATCTTGGAACAAGTGATTCAACACAACATCTGGTATGGCATCGCGTTTCAATTCAATAACCACGCGCAAGCCTTCCTTGGACGATTCATCACGTATATCAGAGATTCCTTCGATTTTTTTATCTTTGACCATTTCTGCGATTTTTATAATCAGTTGCGATTTATTAACCTGATACGGCAATTCATCAACAATAATCACAGGATGATCATGCATAGTTTCAAAATGTGTTTTTGACCGAACAATTATAGAACCACGACCCGTAGCGTGTGCCTTGTAAGCGCCAGCATGCCCCATAATAATTCCACCGGTTGGAAAATCAGGTCCAGGTATAATTCCAAACAATTCATCATCCGAAATATCCTTGTTATTTAAAATAGCCAATATACCATTGCACACTTCGCCCAAATTGTAAGTTGGGACATTTGTCGCCATACCAACAGCAATACCAGAACCACCATTTACCAAAAAATTTGGAAACTTAGTCGGTAAAACGATTGGTTCTTGTAATGTGCCATCAAAATTCGGTTGCCAATCCACAGTATCTTTGTCCAAGTCTTCCATCAACGATGCACCAAGTTTGGACAAACGAGCCTCTGTATAACGCATAGCAGCAGGTTTATCACCATCACGCGAACCAAAATTACCTTGACCTTGGACCAACATTTCACCCATAGAAAAGTCTTGGGCCATACGCGCCATAGCTTCATAAATTGAAGAATCCCCATGTGGATGATAACGTCCCATAACATCACCAACGATACGCGCAGATTTTACAGTTGATTTTGTAGCAGGCGCAACTTCGTTCATAACATATAAAATACGACGATGCACAGGTTTACATCCATCACGAACATCAGGCAATGCGCGATCCACAATAACCGACATCGCATAGTCCAAAAAACTGGTCCGCATTTCGTGTTCAATTGGTGATTGAGGCACTTTGATTTCATTTATTTCGTTTATTTCAGACATACTTGTTTTCCCCTATTTTTCAATACTATGAACATAGCAAAAAATTAATGTTTTGGTCAAGGGTTAAAGCAACAAAATAGCAATAAAATGCATACAAAAATATGACACAAAATAAACTTGACAAAAAGCACATGTATTCTATAATTAAGCCAACAAAACAATCGGGTTTAAAATGAAAGTAAGTAATATATTTTTACCATTTTGGGGTTTTGTTGGTGCAATATTTGCATATCAGTTGTGTTTAGAAGGCCTGAAAAAATTGGGATTTATACAATCTGACAAAAAAACCAAATAAAAATGTTGCGTTTTTATAAAACGTATGATTAAATATAGGGGCAAAAGGATTTAATTATGGCAACGAAAAGAACATATCAACCATCTAAAACACGCCGTGTCAAAACACATGGGTTTCGTGAAAAAATGGCTACCAGAAGCGGACGCGATGTTTTAAGTCGCCGTCGCGCGTGCGGTCGTAAACGTTTGGCCGTATCTGCAAAGAATTAAAAAATCGTCCGATCGGACGATTTTTTTTACTACTTGTTTTATTTAATCCCAATAACAGATTATTTTTGCGTGTTCGGTTTCGTCTGTCATAATTTTATGACGCGTTTCAAATTCGCCCATTGCAACTTCTATGCGAACAGTTGGTGTAGTGGGGCTGATTTCATGTTCAAAATATATTTCCATACCACGCAATTTATGCTTATTGCGATATTCAAAACCGACTGACTCTGTCGCCCATACCGCATAGACCGCATTGTTTATATGTTGATTTACATCTATGTCGTCAAATCTGCATGCCATCACAGAAGACTTTGTTGGCACAAAATCAGGGCATTTACCAAATTCACGTTCCCAAACGCGTTCGTCCAAGCCCTGCCAATCTGGCAAAACCTCACTGATACGTGCAGGACGACGAGTATTTAAATCTATCAAGACCCATTGGCTGATTGCGCGAACTTTCAACGAACCGTCCGCACCACGAATTTCAAAATCACGTTCAGATTTTAACGCGCCTGACACAGATGGCCATGTTGTATAAGTCAACTTTTCATTTGCACGTGGCATATCGATAATATCAATGAAGTAATGTGTAACAACCCAGGCAACATTGTGTTCTTTACAATATTTGCGACCTGCACCCAACATATCAGCATGCTTGTCCGCCAAACCCTGAAGTTCATTCATCAACATAATTGGACGCATAAAACCGTATCTGTCACACTGATACACTTTTAATACATGTTCTTCTGTTAATTTAGATACCATCGCACCCCTCCATTTGTCCAAATGTTTTTATTGCTGATTATTTGGCGCAACGACAAAATCAATTGCATCACCCAATACAATTTCATTTGCACGCGCAGCAGATTTTATCAATCCATGCAAAATTTCTGGTGTTCCGCTTGGTATTGTCAGAGTTTCCAGTTTTGCACCATTACCAACTTTGCGTTCTGTACGCAAGCCACGAACAGCCTTTAATATATCCAGCGCAATATTCATCTGCACAACATCTGTGTCGTATTCAGGTTTAACTTCTGGATATTTTGTTAAATGCAGTGTTTCACCACCTTCAAATTGTTTATAAATCTTTTGCCACAATTCTTCAGTAATAAATGGAATAAATGGTGCATACAAACCAATTATCGCACGCAATACAGTATATAATGTCCATTGCGCAGACAATTTAGATTCTGGCGAATATTTTTCAGGCGACCAAAATCTGTCTTTGATAAATTCCAGATATTGATCACAGAATATTTCCCAGAAAAATGTATCAATTGCGGAACGCGCATTATAATTGAAATATTTATCTAAATTTTTACGCGTTTCTGCGACCGCTTTGTTCAATTCAGATAATACCCATCTGTCTTCGATAAATCTTTCGCTAACAGGAATTTCTTTTGCGCTACTTGGATCAAAATCACTTAAGTTCATCAAAACATATTTCGATGCATTCCACAATTTGGTCAGTAATTTAGAACCACGTTTAACTTCATCTTCAATATATGGTAAATTCGTTCCAATTGGTGCAGTCGCAACCCAATAACGCAAAGCATCAACACCGAATTTTTCAATTGCATCCACAGGATCTGTTCCATTACCCTTACTTTTAGACATTTTTTTACCCTTGGCATCAACCACCATACCATGCATATAAACTGTCTTGAAAGGAACATCACCTATAACATACAATCCCATCATTATCATACGGGCAACCCAGAAGAATATCAAATCCGAACCCGTACAAAGATATGTTGTTGGATAATAACGTTTTAATTCTGGTGTTTGTTCTGGCCAACCCAATGTTGAAAACGGCCACAACCCAGACGAAAACCATGTATCCAGTGTATCTGAATCTTGGGTTAGTTTTTTGTTTCCAGATTGTTCAATTGCCTCTGCTTCGGTTTCTGCAACATAAACATTGCCTTCTTCATCATACCAGGCCGGTATACGATGTCCCCACCATAATTGACGCGAAATTGTCCATGGACGAATATTATTCATCCAAGACATAAACAAATTATACCTGTGTTCTGGCATAAATTGAATTTTGCCTTCTTCCACAGCTTTTATCGCAGGTTGTGCTAATTTTTTTGCATCAACAAACCATTGAGTCGTCAGCATTGGTTCAACAGGAACACCACCACGTTCTGAATACGGTGTTGGAATAACTTTGTCTTCAATTTTTGTCATTAATCCGGCAGCTTCGATATCTTCTACAATTGCCTTGCGCGCAACATATCTGTCCATACCACGATATTTTTCTGGTATAACAGATTCATTATTTAATTTTGCATCTGGTGTCAAAATGCAAAGTGGTTCCAGATTATGACGAAGACCAACTTCGTAGTCATCAAAGTCATGTGCAGGTGTAATTTTTACCGCGCCCGTTCCTTTTTCAGGGTCAGCATGTTCATCAGCCACAATCGGTATTTCAATATCTGTTAATGGAATAATTGCTTTTTTCCCAATTAAATGTTTTAGCTTTTCGTTTTCTGGATGAATTGCAATTGCCTTATCACCAAACAAAGTTTCAGGACGTGTTGTCGCAATTTCAATAAAACCGCCATCGACAAGAGGATAATTGAAATAATAAAATTTACCATTTTCTTCACGTGTTTCAATTTCAACATCAGAAACTGTTGTTTGTTGTTTAGGACACCAATTTACAAGACGTTTATCACGATAAATTAAACCTTCGTTATACATACGAACAAACAATTTAGTCACTGCACTTGATAAACCTGCATCCATTGTAAAACGTTCCCGTTTCCAAACAGGCGTTGCACCAATAGTATGTAATTGTTCTATGATTTGACCGCCATATTTTTTACACCAATCCCATGCATATTTTAATTTTTCATCCATAGACAAAGAATGTGGATTTATTCCGTTTTTGGATAAATCACGTTCAATCAATAATTGAGTTGCAATTGCCGCATGGTCAGAACCTGGCTGCCATAAAACATCAAAACCACACATACGTTTATATCTACAAATGATATCAGTCAATGTGTTATCTAGAATATGCCCCATATGTAAATTACCTGTCACGTTTGGTGGTGGCATCATTACACAGAACGATTTTTTATCTGAATTGACATCGTTGTCCCAAAAATTATTAGCATCCCAAAATTCCTGAATTTTGGTTTCCAAATCACGTGTGTTTATGTTTTTACCCAAATCTATATTCATTTGTAGCCTCGATAGTTTATAAACAGACGGATTTTACACGATAAAAATCGCAAAATCAAGTAATTGAAAAACAAAAGATTCCTAGTGCAAATGGTACTTTGACGACGTATCATTTGTATAAAACAGAGGGACCGAATATGAACAAAGTTCTTAAAATACTTATCAAAGAAGCTATTCACAACAACAGATTATACCACGAACGTGATGACAATGGTGATAAATACACCATATTCAGCAATCACGGGCACGAAATATTGTCTGTCAAAGACGGCTGGGCAACAAATCATTACAGCATATCCATAGATAAAAAACCTGTGCTGACGGTTAAATGGGACCAGACAAACAGCAAGCCTTTGACCAAAGATCAAAAAGATATGATTGATATAATAAATGTCTGCAAAGAAAAAAACGATTTGCAAGAAACTGTACAAACTATGACAAATCACGAACTGGAAATGGCGAATTTTTTGCAACGCTCGCTTTGTAAAACAGCGGCCTAAATCGCATGCACAACGCGACAGAACGAAACTGCGTATACAGCAGAAACACCGGCTTTGCGCAAAACACGATTTAATTCATAAAATGTTGCACCACTTGTCATAACATCATCAACCAACAAAATCTTTTTACCCTTGATCTTATCCGGCTTCACCACCTTAAAAACACCACAAACATTTTCACGTCTCTGCTTTGCATTTTTATGTCCCATGTCTGGTTTATATTTTCGTGATAAACTATCCACATCCAATACAGCATTAAAATGCTTTGCTATTGGGCGCGCCAGTAGTGTTGCCTGATTATATCCACGTTTAAACAAACGTCGCCAAGCCAATGGCACAGGCATTACAATATCAATATCCAAATCCAAATCGCGTAAAACATTTATCATTGCTCGTGACATTATAGTTTGATATTTCAGTTTTGACGCATGCTTAAATGGCAACATTATATTTTTGGAAACATCGTCATAAACACATGAAGACCGAATATAGTCCAAATCACATTCACCTGCTGCACAGTGCGGACACATTGGTTTTGGTCCTAAATCTAAATTTGCTGGAAAAGGATAGCCACATTTAAAACATTTTGGATTAGATATCCAATTAAACCCAGACCAACATTTTGCACACAATGTACCATGCGATTCAACAGCATCACCGCATATCGGACAAGTTGGTGGAAAAATAAAATTCAAAAATTGCTTAAATAATTTTACCACGACATACTTTTGTATGTTTTCTTTGACATACTGTCACCAAATTTATTGCGTTTTTGTTCGCTCAAAGTTTCAAACAAATCGCCAGAAATTATGCGTAATACAAAAGAATCATCACTACGTTGAGATAACACAGGCATAATTCTTTGTTCGGCAACACCAGTATCACGCAAAACTTGTTCAACGATTGCTAACCTGCGCGCAGCCAATTTTCGTCCATCTTTGCTGTGTGTCGCAGACTCTGGTATAGCAACCTGAATCGCACGTTTCGGATTATTTACAACAATTGCAGCATATTCGCTTAACAAGTTATAATTTTCACGCGACAATCCAGAATCCCCATTCATGAAAGATATTTTTATTTCTAGTGGACGAACACCTGCATTTGCTTCTGATAAATCACGTTGAGAACTGAAACCTTCGATAGAGGTTGTCATATCACTGACAACATCATAACGATTATCAACCTGGTAAGTAGAAAGATGTTTATTTTCAGACAAATATGTTTTTTTGAACGCTTTTTTCAATTCGTTTGGCGACATTTTGGACATATCGTTAACCCGCGCAATTGTTGGTTCTGCAGGTTTTACGTCTGCTTCACGTTTTACAACGTTATGATTGGTTTCCATCGGAACAATTTCACGACGGACACTTACACCATTATTATTTTGCGCTAAATTTGTTTCAGGCTTTGATTCAAATTTATCGAATATTTCAGGACGCACAACAACATCGCGAGCATTTGCAATTTTTTCATTTGTCTGCTTTTGTAATTCATTTAATCTGGCAATTTCTGAACGCAACGAATCTAATTCCGCCATCATTTCGCGATTGGAAACTTTTGATTCTTGTTGCACAGGTTTCACAGAACGTGCAGCAACCTGAACAGGTTTTGCATCCAAAGATTCTTCGGGTAATAAATCATCCGAACGAACAACTGCAATTTCATCCATGCGCGGCATACGTAGCGGTGCTTCATTATTGGCCCACAAATCAGAACTGGGACGTAAAGGTTTCAAAACATCATTAGAGTTTGTTGCAACAGGTTTACGTGCAGCACGCGCAACAACTTTTTTTTCTGCTTTTCTTGCAACCGGTGCAACAGCAACCCGATTTTCCGTGGCAATTTCTTCCCCAAAAGCAGCACGTGCAGACACCGTCCCATTTGACACATCAACAACCGGCAAATACGCACCTGCTGTGGCGTTCAAACATATTAAACACAACAACAATGATACAGAAAAACGTTGCATATTCCTTTCCTTCCTTACTTTATCATAGAACAATTTACGAATCGCAAGCAAGCAAAAAATACATATTTAAAAAATAATTTTTTAACATTTGATAATCATTTACTAAGAAACAATTTATTGTCTGCGCTGTAACGAATTATCGACACTTTTATTGCAATAACTTTTTACTCTGTCACTGTTTCAACAATTTTTTTAACTGCTTGATTTTGCACATAAGATTTTGCTGCCATTTTATCCAAACGCGATGGATTATCAAGTAATTCATCCAATGTAGATGATAACCATTTTGCAGAAAACTTATTTTGTTCTATTGCAAAACCGCCACCCAACTTTGCGTATGACTCTGCGTTTGCTGCCTGGTCTGGGTTTATCGCCAATGGCACCAATATTGCAGGACAACCAATCGTTTCCAATTCGATAACTGTGCTTGCACCACTGCGCCCAATAACTATATCTGCGTTTATAACCGCATCCGCCATGTCACGAATAAAAGATAAAACGTTTGCGTGTATTTTATGTTCTGCATAAAAACGTTGTAGTTTTGCAACATTTTCTGGTCGGGTTTGATGCGTGACGAATATTTTTTTATTCTTCATTTCACGAATTGCAACCGGCACAACATCATCCAAAACCTGTGCCCCAAGAGACCCCCCAGTCACAAGAATTTTGTTTTCGTGTTTTAATGGGGCATTAGCCGCATCCAAAAAATCTGAACGCACAGGCAATCCTGTATAAACAACTTTCACATTTGTTTGTTTCGGCAAACCGTTAACTGTATCAAAACTGGTCATCAACGTCTTTACCCAGCGCAACGCGAATTTATTAGCACGACCAATTGCTGCATTTTGTTCATGCAAATATGTTGGTATTTTCCACAAATGCGCCACGAACACAGCTGGAACAGATGCATAACCACCAAATGCAACCAATCTGTCTGGACGACTAAACATAAAACGCAAAGATAGCGCCAATGCAGAAAAACCAATTTTCATTAATGCAATCACTTGTTTAATACGCGATTTTGCACCAACACCAGATGCCCATACAAAAACAGTTTTCGCTTTTGCAGGCTTACCATCTTTTACCATTTTCGAAACACGACCATCCGAAGAAATTATAACCCGATGTCCACGTTTGACCAATTCATCTGCGACACTTAATGCAGGAAAAACATGTCCACCTGTTCCACCTGTTGCAATCCATATTTTCATTTTTTGTTCCTTTATCTATTCCAAGTATCTTCACGTATTATTGATAGCATCATACCAAACAATATACAAAAAGATATAAAAGAGACACCACCATAAGATATAAACGGCAAAGTCATCCCCTTGTTCAATAATAAATGTAAGGCAGTCATCAAATTAAAACAAACTTGCCCACCAAATAAAGCCGCCGCACCAGTCAATGCATATACTACAAATCTGTCTTTGGCATAAATCGCATGATTAATAAGATTATTTATAACCATAAACAACAAGACAACCAAAGCGCATGCTATTATTGCCCCCCAATCTTCTGCAATTGCAGCATACACACAATCATTTGTCGCTTCTGGCAAAACATCTTTTACATACGCTTCATCACCGCTACCAAACAGTCCACCATGTCTGATAGAATTTAAGGAAAACCACACCTGACTTCTGGGTTCTATACTGAATATGTGTTTTGCACGATCGCGAATGTGTGAATTAAATAAATATGCCAAGGCACCTAATGACACCAGTATTCCACACATTGCAGGCATAAATTTTAACGAAATGCCCGCAACTAATGTCATTACAAATAACACACACACATACAATGTCGCGGTTCCTACATCTGGGTGACGGAATATAATAAATACACATATAAAAAATAATATTAAATACGACCACCAACTTAACCAATTAAACTTCCACGCCTGTTTATTTAAAAACATATTTTCACCAAACACATTGCGCATTTTTGCAAGAAACCATGCAGTTAATACGATAAACGCGGGTTTCAATACATCCGCAGGCATAAAACTTAATCGTCCAATATGCGCCCATCTAGAGCTTCCTTTTAACCACACAGGATGAACAACCGTTATTACCAGACCAACCAACGCAACCAATGCTAAAACGATTGATACTTTTATTACCTTTTGTTTATTTAACATGCTGCAACCAAACAAACATCCCAATCCTAAAACATAGGCAGGAATAGCTTTCTTTATAAAATAAAACCATGGCTGTTGAGGAATCATACGTGCAGCCTGAGCGGCACCAGCAGTAAACATTGTTATCGCACTAATTACAACCAACAATAATATCAAGCCCAATAGTTTGCGATCTATTTCAAAATACCAACTGGTTAATTTACTGTCTTCGCCACGTGTGATTCGTAACATTTGTTTTTCCTATTATGCGAATTTTAATAAAACCAAAGCCAGACCAGCAAACAACAAAGATATGACGAAAAACCTGTCTACTATCTTGGTTTCTGGCCAACCAAGCTCTTCAAAATGATGATGTAACGGAGCGCGTAAAAATACTCTTTTACCAGTTCCTGTGATTTTACGAGTGATTTTGAAACACATCGTTTGAATAAAAGAAGACAGTAAAATCAAAACCATCATACCCGCCGCAACACCCATTATAATTTCAGACTTTAACAACATTGCAACGGTTCCCATAAAGCCACCCAGCGCAAGCGAACCAACATCACCCATAAATATAGAGGCCGGTTTAGCGTTAAACCACAAAAAGCCCAACACAGCACCAAATACCCCACCCAGCAAAGCATATAAACCACTGGTTTCAGGTAAAAACATAACCGCATCCATAAAGCCTGTTCTGGTTGCACCATACAATGCGACCAGCGACACTATTAATACGGGCATATATAATTTCGCCAACATACCGTCCAGACCATCGGTTATATTCGTTGCGTTTGCAGAACCACAGATTACAAAATACGCAAAAACATAATACAAAAACCCCAATGTCAGTGGAACACCAAAAACATAACCAATGTGCCAACTGTCTAATGGCAAAATCACGCTAGAGCCTAGTACTATTGATAAATTAGGGACATAACCAGGCATTGTTTTATTTATAACATATGCTAATAAAACCACACACACACCTTCCATAAGCAATCGCAATGATGGTGACAAGCCATTTGATGCTTTGTTTGACTGGCTTTTTATTTTTTTGTAATCATCTGCAAAACCAATTAATCCAAAAACAATTAACGAACTTAATGCAATCCATCCTGGCACACTATAAATTGGCATAAATAACAAAGCAGAAACCAATACAGATATTATTATCAAAATCCCACCCATAGACGGTGTCCCTGCTTTTTTAAGATGCTCTGCTGGAACGTTTTCACTGATTGGTTGACCTTTGCCCTGCCATTTATGCATAAGCCGGATAAAACTGCGCCCGAAAATCAACATTATCAAAAACGCAATGCCAAACGCTGCTGCAAATTGAGTCCAACCACTGGCAAAGAACTGAAAATTGTTATCTAATAAAAAACCGGTCAGCATAAAAAACTCCTTTCCTTTATCATTATGCATTTTATCATAAAAAACTACTGAAACAAATGAATATCACACCAAATTGGTGTTCTTAAAATATTCCACCAACCATCGGTTTTGTGTTATGTTTTTCACTTGTTTGTAATGGGTTAGGTTTTTGACCAGGCTTGAAAACTTCGTTTATGATTACACCACTTGGATCTTGCACCGCAGCAACACCATTATTGCGATTAACACGCATAAAAGTCATACCATCTGGAACAGGAAACGGCTGATTACTTTCGTTTTCAAGCGCAACTTTCATAAAATCTGCAAACACACGCGCAGCCATATGCGAACCTGCGCCTGGTCCCAAAGGTTTTGGGATATCATACCCTAAATAAACCCCTGCAATTAAATCCTTAGAAAAACCAACAAACCACACATCTTTAACTTGATTTGTTGTCCCTGTTTTGCCTGCAATCGTATGGCCATAAACGCGCGCCTGTTTGCCGGTTCCACGTTCCACAGCACCCTGTAATATAGACACAATTTGGTACAAACTTTGTGCATCCGACAAAGGTTCACTTTTTTCTTCTGTGACAGGTGGCAATAAAGATTCGTCCCAATCAATTTGCACAGAAGGCGCACCATCTATGACTTTTCCATATCTATCTTCAATATAATCAATCATTTTTGGCTTTATGACACGACCACCATTTATAAATGCAGAATACCCCAAAACCAATTTTTCCAAAGTTGTTTCACCAGACCCCAAAGCCAAAGATTCATTTAACTGACTGGATTTAATATCTTTTGGATAAACACCAAATCTTTGCGCCGTTTCGATTGCTGTTGGAACACCGATTTGTTCAACCAAACGAACTGTCGGAACATTGCGCGACGTTTCTAATGAAAAACGAAGTGGAATATTGCCTAAAAATTTTCTGTCATAGTTTTCTGGTTTCCACTCTTTGTTATTTTCACGCCAACCTACTATCGGAGCATCCAGAATCAAGCTTTCCGGGCTATAACCTTTTTCCAGTGCTGATAAATACACAAACGGTTTTATTGTTGAACCGATTTGACGATATGCCTGGGTTGCACGATTAAACGAACTTTCCACAAAAGAACGACCACCAGTCATAGCGAGCACCCGACCAGTATGCGGATTCATCGCAATAATTGCCCCTTGTAATTTTGGTGCATTTTCAGGCTTATTTTTATTAAAAGCATCTAATTCTTTTGCCAAAGCAGCAGCGGCTGCACGTTGATATTCTGGCACAATAGTTGTTTTTATATACAAACCACCATTATATAAAGTATCGCGCCCAATTTTATCAAGTAATTTACGACGAACATCTTCTGCAAAATATTGAAAATCCATTTCCATCTGCGCTGTAAACCCAGAATTAATATTCAATGGTTCTGCCATAGCCGCAACAGCTTCTTGTTTTGTTATATATCTATCATCAACCATACGGCGCAAAACATAATTCCGTCTGTCTTCTGCACGATTACGATCGTTTGGTGCCTTTGGCAAAGACGCCAAAAATGCGCATTCTGATAATGTTAAATCTTTGACTGGTTTATTAAAATACATCAATGCAGCGGATCCAACACCATATGCACGTGCGCCCAAAAATATTTCATTTAAATATAAAGTCATTATATGTTCTTTGGAAAAACTACGTTCTAAACGCAAGGCCAATATAGCTTCTTTAACCTTTCTGGAAATTGTTCTGTCTGATGTTAAAAAGAAATTTTTTGCAACCTGTTGCGTGATTGTTGATGCGCCTGTGAATTTAGTGTTAAAGCCCAATATACGCATACCATTATTTACACTGGCACGAATAATTCCCAAAATATCAATACCAGGGTGCGACCAAAAATGTTGATCTTCGGCAGCGACAAATGCGTTCACCAATTGTTTAGGCATATCTTCAAAATCAATAAACACGCGTCTTTCTTCAGCATATTCAATCAACAAAGAACCATCAGACGCATATAAACGCGTTGCCACAGGTGGCGTATATGTAGCCAATTTTTTATAATCAGGCAAATCATGACCGTATATCAAAACCAATACTGCCAGCCCCGCAATTACTGCGACAATACACCAAAAAAGAATATTGATAAAAGTGTGTAATGCTTTTTTGATTTTCATAGCATTGATTTTATTTTAAATATTTTAACAATGCAAGAAATGTTTAACACAAAAAAACCGACATGATGTCGGTTTGGAAATTACAGTTCAACCTTGCCGTTCGTAGCAATAATATCTGCGCCATCCAGCGATATTTTTCCGCCAGCTTCACGAACTAATAACTCACCTGCGGCAATTTCTGCATAATCAACAGGATCCGATACAAACGCATCCATTTTACCGGCCGCAACCCAAGCCAAATCCAACGCTGGACATCCTGTTTCACGTGCACTACCTGAAATAACAGGGCGCATACCAGTTGTATTATATCCTATTGTTAAATCAGCAGATTCTGTCAGATTAGATACATGTATTTTTTCAGAATGATATGCAGAATAAACAAATGCACCAACGCCAGATTCTGCATAGTATAACCGTTCATCTATTGGTGAATAAACCAATGCGATTTTTGTTTCGCCATTTGTGCGCAGCGCCAAAGATATTGCAAAGTGTGGATTTCCGCGAACAAAATTAGCCGCACCAGATAAAGCCAACACAAATTCATCACGTCCATCGCCTGATTTTGACACATCAGGAGTCAACAAACCAGCAGATGGTCGAACCAATTGCAAATCTGATAATATGCTTTCTTCTATTCTGGCAGAAGCTTTTGCAACGAAATCACGAGCCCCATGTAAAGACTGCTGAAGATTTTCAACTTCGCCAAAATCATGACGCAAACCAGATGCCGTATTCTGCAAAGCTGCAAACATCTTGTTTAATTCTGTTGAACCCTTTATCAGCAAATCCATATCAGACCACCAATTTTAGAATTTAAACCCTGCAAATTTATTTTTAAATTCTGCAGCACGTTTCCCTTTCACTGCGTCATTATTGCGTTGACCGGTCCATGCTGGATGATTCAAATTATCCATAGACAAAACCAAATCTTTTTTTACAGAAGAATACATTTTTACAGTTTTCCCGTCAGTCATCGTGACGTTGATTTCATGATATTCTGGATGAATGCCTTTTTTCATCGTTATGTCCTTTTATTTAACAAAATTACTTATAGCCCGAAGATTATACCCACTTTTTTCGTAAAATCAAGATAAAGTTATGTGTTTTGTTTAATATTGGCCTATACAGCCAAGATAAGAATTGCCTGTTGATTCAATAATATTTATAAATTGATTCTGATTTTTACCTGAAAACAAAGCCAAAATTGTTCCGGCATCCGTTGCCAACATGTCCGCAATCGTAGCGACTGATGAATTCATTTTTTTGAAAAAGCCACTTGATGGGCGAATTTCTGCAGCTAACAATTGATTGTCACCGTTTACCTTTGCTTTAGATTCTGCTACTATTACCATCAGTTGACACTCTGGTGAAACTATTATTTTATCGACAACCACACCGTTTCCACCCAATAATTCACCCCACCAACCAGTAGATTCGCATAAAACCGGATAATATACAACGGCATCTTCGTTTTTATCGAAAATGCCGCCAAAATCCAAATCTTCTGTAATAACATCTGGCATAATACCGGTTGCATTATTAATAACCTTACGAGACAACTGGTAGTCTGAATTACCATTTGTTTTATATGGCCAATAAAGAATCGGAAACTTTCTCATCACAGTGTGAATTATATCAGATTCGGTTCACATAAAAAAGTGCACTATGTTAAATAAAGCACTTGATTTTTTATTTTTTTATTGCGGAGCCCCATTTTTTCAGATCTCCCCACAAAGATTGAACGTCTTTTTTTGCTGTTTGATAGTATTCATCTGATATTTTTATCTTGAACAACATATCTGTAAGCTTTGGAATCATTGTCATAAACATAGCTATAAATACACCCACAAGCAATACCACTATTAAACTGCTGTTATTCAGCATCAAGCCATCCATTAATTTTTTCGAATCGTTTTGAAGTATGATTTCACCAAGAATATTCATGTCAAAACCCGAAAACAACACATTTAAGAATAATACTGAAAAATTTAAAAACACCACCGTCAAAGCAATTCCTATCACTGCTTTCAGCGCATCATCTATCATTTCGCGAATCGTTTTTCCGCCTTGTGGAAAAATTGCAAAGTTATCCTTGTCAAACATCCAGGCCATTAACATTATCGGCAACAATATTAAATTCAGCGCCAACTGCACAAAAACCCCAAGAAAATAAATAGGTATCGGTAATAACGCAAAAAAATATACTATCAATATAGCAATGCCAACCAAAAATATCCCAACATTGGGAAACACAGGTATATCAGAAAAAATTTTATACATATAATCTGAATCAAAAGCCATATTAATCATGGCCCAACCAACAGTTATTCCAAGACCTGTTATTTGATGAATATTAGCAATTTCACAAGTTAATTGATGACGCAAATTTGGCGAAAAAGCACCATAACTGGCTACACCTTCTGATCTGGAAGCCTGATCTAACACAGCCGTTGTGACCATACATTCTGAAAATCTATTATTCGGCGAAACAATATAATCCAAAGATGTTCCAAGTGTCACAGCTGGTTCAATCATAACACTTGTTATTATGTGTGGTAATGGCATTAATAACAAACCAATCAAAACAGTTAATTTCACCGCATAACTACTGAAATTACCGGCCAACTTGTACCCATCTTCTATTTTTGCATTAACAAAACCAGAAAACAATCGCCACGCAAACAAAACTGCAAGCAAAGCAATAGACATTGGTATAACGATTCGTCCCAACGATTTGTATACAGCAGGCAATAAATTAGACATTGCGACCATTACATCTGAAAATATTTGACATGTCCAACAAGACGAAAAAAAATCAAAAGCTTCACGAATATTTACCGGTGATGCAGAACGCCAGATTGAAAACCCAGCCAGGCCACCTATCGCAGCACCAATACCAGTCACCACGGCAGGAAGGGCAAAAGCCGCAACAGGAAATAATAAAAAAATCCATATTAATAATTTTTTTAACACTTTCATAATTTTAATTATATCATATTTTGTGATAAATGTGATATAATTCAATATATAAAAAGTAATATATAGAGAGAATGTACAAACTGATAAGTATTTTATACCGTCTGTATTGTCGTGTTCCGATATTAATCGGGGTTTTTGCTTTTTGTTTTTTATTGTCAGAATCTGCTTATGCAGAAACAAGCCTTATAGATTCGTCTTTGAATTTGGCACCTTTTGTTCCACTGGTTTTATCGACAATGGTGAATATAGCTGGGTCTGTATATAATTATTTTGTTGGAAACGGCACTGGCATAATATATTTGTTGATTTATTTTTTTGCCGGGTTTTATATTGCTCTGTATGCAGTAAAAATGTTTCTACCAAAAGAGTGGTTGGGCTTTTTTGGTTTTTCACCGTCTGACAGTATATGGGACGGAAAACTAACAGGTTGGTCTGTAGCAGAAAACGTTCTTAAACCATGCTTGCGTGCGATTATTGCGTGTGTTATATTATTGCAAGTTCGGCCCATATATATCACAAAATACCTGGTTAACCCATTTCTAGAATTTGGTGCTTTCTATACAAACGGTATTTTAAAAACCATCCGTGGAACTGATTTTGGTTTTGATACTAACTATGTTGGAACAGAATGCACATCTATAGAACAAAGCGGTTGGTTGTCAAAATCAAGTTGTGAATTTATGGTTATGCCGGTTTACACCATATCAAAAGAAAATAATACTGTTATCAAATATGGTTTTGGGTTTTTAAATCGTGGATTACGTGGATTAAGCACACTAATTCCACATGGTGGAAAAGATTTTTTGAACGTATTAACCGGATTGTTATTAGTTTCTTCGTTTACATCAGCTAATTTTTTCATGGCACTGCTTATAATCCAGGGAATATTTGACTTTTGTTTGGCACTGATTATGTATCCTTTTAAAGTATTATCGTGGGTTGCAAAAAAATCAGATTCATGGTTTGATATATTCCCTGCTTTTAGCCAAATAATAGACGCTCTTAAAAAACTGGTTATAACCATGGTTGCATGCGCTTTCATATTGTGTATAAATATCGCATTAGTTCGTGCGTTATTCAATTGGTCTTCTGCTACGTTTAACGCAGCAACCGGCGGTATGGCTGTGTCAAATGTTCCATCTAACACGGCCACTTCATTTGGACAACATTCTATGTTGTGGATATCATCTGTTTTAACATTTTTCTTGATGTTGTCAATTTTCAATATGACACGTGAACAGTTACAGAAATATTCTGGTGCAAAACCTGACTTGTATAACGAAGCTGCTGCTTTGGGTAAATATTCATACAACAAAGCAAAGGCAACCCCTGAGTTCATTAAAAAGATTATAGAGTTAAGAACAAAATTAAAAAAGAGTTAAAATGCAAGAGCTGGCATTCGCTTTAACTGAAAAAGTCACACAGTGTTGGACTTGTGAAGTGTTTGGAAATTTATTTGATATTATATCAAATGCTGCTGGCTTGGCATATGGTCAATTAAGCACGTTTAGCTTTTATATTTTTGCCACTTTATTTTGTTTTTACATGCTAAACGCATTTTGGCAACAACTAAAATCCGATAAAACAAACCAATTTTTTGAAACCTCTTTAAAACCTGTTTTTATAAAGTCTTTAATTGCTCTATCTTTGCTGGCCTGCGGTTTAATGGTTCCACAATTTATTTCACGTGTCACTTTTGAACCTGTTGCCACAATAACTCTGGAATATTCAAAATCAATTATTCAATTAGATAAAAGCAACGTTTCAAAAACTTCTGTATCTGATGACACTTTAAAAACAAATCTGAAACAAGATAGCATGTTTAATCAAAATTTACGAAACACCATATTACAAACGTTAAAAAGCACTGTTTCAAATTTTCAAACTTATATTGAGATGGGTATTGCAATTATAGATTCTTCTTTCACAATCCCAATACCAATAACTGTCGACGCGTTAGTTAAACGAATTTTAGCTTTTTTTGTTGGTTTAACTTTAACATACAGTTTTGTGGGGCTGTTTATAAAATATTCTTTTTGTTTTATAGATATAATTGTAGCAATGGCGATGTTTGCTTTCTTTTTTCCTATATCCTTGGTGTTATTTGTATTCAAAGATGCACCAAACATACCAGATTGGTTGAAAAATTTTGGTAAAAGTGTCGGCGTAAACCAAATAAAAAATCTTATCAACGCAATTGTATCTATGGCATCTGCAATATTAACCTATACTGTTATAATGTTATTAATTTCTGGGTATTTAAAGGGGAATAATATAACACCAGATATGATTCAAAACAATGTTGGCTCTATTTTCGATTTTGATTTAGATAATCCAAATGCTTTGCAGGTGACTTTTTTTGGTTCACTTGTTTTGGTTTTTATTCTAAATTATATTGCAAAGCAAATACCAAATATAACCAAAGAGATAATGTCTACATTTGCGGTATCAGAACAAAATAGCATGTCCCAAAAGGTTGGCGACGATGTACTGAAACTTACTGATATAGTTAAAAAAGATGCAAAACAAGTTATTAAGGATCGTATAAGTCCAGAAACAAAGTCTGAATCGACAACAAAAACCGATACAACCACAACAACAAAAGCAACAAAATGATAAAAAACTGGTTATTATCTGTTGGATTAAAATTTTTAGCTGGCGCAACTTTGTTGGGTATTGGTGTTTGGTATCTTAGTTCATCCATTGGTGGCGCATCTTTATCTTATATAAACATCGGAAATTTTTTAAACCAAGTAGGAATCCAAAATGGTGACATAGCAACCGTTAATGGATGTTTTTTGTGTAATGCTATCGAACAATTATTTGGTATCATTGGTCAAGCTACAGAACAATTTTGGACTGGTATTGTAAATAATTTGTGGATATTAATGGCAATTGGATTTGGGATTTTTATAATTTTGCACACAATATCTTATATTCGCGAACAAGCTACATCTAAAGAAATCCAGGATTTATCCGGACAAGAACCAAAATTAGATTTTAAAAAATGGTTTGAAAAAATATGGAAAACAGGTATTCGGGTTATGATTTGTGGGGCATTGATTGGTGCATTAAATTGGTCTGGGACAAGTGCATTAAAAGTAATTACAAATATAACTGTAAGTCCCGTGATGTATGTTGGCTCTACCTTGGCAATGGCAACCACAAAACTTGTAAGCAACGCACAATGTGGTCAAATCACAAAAGAAGATATTGATAAACAAAATATTTTAGATCCTGTATTAAAACCCTTTATGTGTGTTATGGGTAATCTGAATACGGTTATGTTAGCCGGTGCAGGTGGTGGTTTTGCTTTGATGAATTATGCATGGGCTGATGATTTAAACGGTGGTGTATTTACATGGCTGGCTGGCTTAGCATTAGTAATACTATTTTTAATAATTGGGTTTGATTTAGTGTTCCAAGTTTTAAATGTTATTTTCAAATTAATATTTATAATAATATTTATGCCGTTTCTTCTGGCTGCTGCTGCATTTGAAGAAGTGTGGAAGATTGCAAGCAAACTGGTATCTTCTGCCATAGATATGTTGGTAAATTCGGCGGTAAGCATAATTAAAATCAGTTTAAAGGTATGTATAATTTATGCGATTGTGTATTTTTCTGCAGATGCTTTTTACCCAGGACCTGTTGATGGTTTTACAACTATTATGCCGCCTTTATTGTCTGGCTCTGTTGTCCAAAACACTTCCGCCAAGACAGAAGCAATGTCTGTGATGGCAGTTTTTTCAAAGTGCGAAAAAATATCGTTAGTAGACAACGAAACAGATAAAGACAAATTTCTTGAATGTTTTAAACAAGAAAAGATAATTGTGGAACGAGAATATCCACACGCATTTGATTTTATGGAACATGGATTTGATTTTTTCCTTTTCATGATAGGTATTGGATTCTTGTACTTTTGGGTTGTATCGCCAAAAGTAGACGAGGTAATTGGAGATAAAAACAAAGACCAAATTGATTTTGGCACTTGGGTAAAAGATACAGTCAAAACAATTTATAATGCGCCGATAAAAATATTCAAAGCTGTCAGAGCAAAAATGAAATAAAAAGGATAGGTAAAAATGCGAATTCTTAAATTTTTTTCACGATTTATAATTTGCGTTTTGTGTGTATTTGCCTTGCACACAGCTTTTGCTGCTGAAACCAATTTACCAACTGTTGGCGATTATGGTAATTGGCTGACTGAAGAAAATATTTCATTATACAGAAACAAACTATCAAATAATTTGGAGCAAGTTAAAGCAAATGTTGATTCAACCATACATTCTTCAACTTTCGTCCCAATAGAAGCCCGAATAGGTTTAATGTTGATGAAGGCTTTATCTGCAATTGCTTATTTATTACAGGCATCTTTGGTAGAATTTATTGTTATATTTTTACTTGCTATGTATGCATTTTGGATTGGGCTTGAATCATATAAAATTATGCGTGAATCTGGAAATGTTAAAGAGTTTATATACACGATAATCAAACAGGGTTTTATAATTGTTATTTGGGTTCTTGTTTTAGAATACGGACCAAATAAAATCTTTTCAGACATTGTAGAACCAATTTTAGCCTTTGGAAGATATTTTTCAGAAGGTATTTTGACCACTGTCGCTGGGACATATAACACAACAATGTCAACCAATTGTGATGCGATTCACACTTATATCAATCAAAATCAATCTTTATCTTTTATAACAAATGGCAGTCAAGATGTTGCATTATTGTTAAATCCTGATGCCAGTGCAAACATAATGTGTTTACCAGCACAAATGTCGTCTTTTTTCTATAACGCAATATCTACCAGTTTAGGCTGGATAATAAAAGGATTTACAAGCAGCTTATCATTACTTTTAATTGGATGCATTTCTGTTTATATTTTTATTAAATGCATATTTAAATATGCATTTATGACCATTGGAATTGTCGCAGATTTGTTTTTAACATTGTTGAAGCTCCCTTTTACAGCATAAGCAGAATCTATGCCAAAACCTTCTGATAAAGAAGATAAAAATTATGCTATATTAATATTCAACGGTTTATTGAAAGTATTCAATACCAAAAAATTATCAGCAGTTATAACTGTGTTTATTAATGCAGCCGTGTATTTTATTAGTCTTTCTATTATAATTGCAATTTGTTCTGCTTTAATGTATTTCCAAACACAAACCAGTGAAGCACAAACCGCAATATCAACAATATTGACT